>JBGPSI010000048.1:0-26613 GCA_041490045.1 Bradyrhizobium sp. | reverse complement strand
GGTGCAGTCGCCTCGAACGACGACCGAATGTGAGTTTGATCTGGCAGGCAAACCAGATCGTCGAAACCGGCTCGAACCTCCGATCGCAAACATAAGGAAGAAGGCTTATTGACACACACCATCCCCATGTGAGCAATCCAGCTTTCTTTCATTGCTGCTCCATGGATTGCTTCGTCGCGTCGCTCCTCGCAATGACGGTTTGAAAATTGCGCCAGAATTCGCGCGCGGCCTTTTTTCGCCCCGAGTTGAACCGGCAGGCGCAACCGTGCAAGATTAGCCGCAACTCCCACCGAGCCCCGCCCTCCCATGACCCCAACCTCCGTCACGCCCTCGCAAATCCGCTGCGCGCTCTTGCTGCGCGAGGAGATCGCGCTGCTCGATCTCAGGCACGAGGCCGCCTTTGCCACCGGCCATCCACTGTTCGCCGCCAACATGGCGGCCGACCGCATCGCGCTGGAAGCCGAGACGCGGCTGCCGCGCAAGGACGTGCCTGTTGTCGTCTACGACGCCGGCGAAGGTCTCGTTGCGCAGGCCGCGGATCGCCTGCAGGCGCTGGGATACACCGATGTTCGGCAACTCGGCGGCGGACTCGGGGCCTGGCAGGCGGCGGGCTATGAAATTTTCGGGGATGTGAACTCCTATGCCAAGGCGTTTGGCGAACTGGTCGAGTCCCGCCGGCACACGCCCTCGCTGTCCGCCGGTGAAGTCGCCGCGTTGATTGCGCGCAAGGCTGATATCGCCGTGCTCGACGTGCGGCGGTTCGACGAATACGCGACCATGAACATTCCGGGCTCCGTCAGCGTGCCCGGGGCGGAGCTGGTGCTGCGCGCGGGCCGTGTCGCGCCGGATCCGGAGACGACCATCATCGTCAATTGCGCCGGCCGCACCCGCTCGATCATCGGCACCCAGTCGCTGATCAACGCCGGCATCGCCAACAAGGTGGCGGCGCTGCGTAACGGCACGATCGGCTGGACGCTTGCAAGCCAGACGCTCGAACACGGCGCGGACAGGCGCGGCGGCCTCGGGCCGTTCGAGGGCGCGGAGACACGAGCCCGCGAGGTGGCCTATCGCGCCGGCGTCCGGCATCTGGGTTTGGCGGAAGTGCGCGTGCTCGAGGCGCAGCGTCACCGCACGCTCTATCGTTTCGACGTTCGCGATGCCGAGGAATACGCCGCCGGCCACATCGCTGGCTTTCGCCATTATGCGGGCGGGCAGCTCGTGCAGGAGATCGACATGGCGGCACCGGTGCGCGGCGCGCGGATTCTCTTGACCGACGACAAAGGCGTGCGCGCCGACATGACCGCGTCCTGGCTCGCGCAAATGGGTTTTGAGACCTACGTGCTGGACGGCGGCTATGACGGCGCGCTGGAAATCGGGCCGCCGAAGCTGTTGCCGAAACCCGATCCGTCGCAGCGCTACCGGCGTCCCTATGAGGGCACCGATGTCGATGCCGGGGCGATGCAGGCCTATCTCGATTGGGAATACGGTCTGGTCGAACAGCTCCGGCGCGACGGCACCCACGGGTTTTTTGTCATCTGATGCAGTATGAAGGACAAGAAAATGAGCGAAAGCAACTTCCCCGGCCCGGGCGTACGTGCGTTGCGGCTTCAGGTCGGCGAGCAGAGCATCGCCGCCTATGAGAGCGCGGGGACGGGCCGTCCGATCGTTCTCATTCACGGCAATTCGGCGTCCTCAAGAGTCTGGCAGAAGCAGCTCGAAGGACCGCTCGGGCGGAAATATCGCCTGATCGCAATCGACCTGCCCGGACACGGCGATTCCGCGCCCGCGCCCCATCCGGAAAAGGATTATTCGGCGCCCGGCTATTCCGCCTGCATCGCCGGCATCGCACGGCAGCTTGACTTGAAGGACGCGGTGTTCGTCGGCTGGAGTCTCGGCGGCCACGCCGTGCTCGAGGCGGCATCGGCGTTGCCGATGGCGGCCGGACTGATGATCTTCGGCACGCCGCCGATCGGCAAGGGGCCGGACGGCTTTGCCGGCTTCAAGGGGCTGTCGAACGTCGCCTTCACGCCGGCGCCCAGCGAAGCCGAAATCGAGGATTGGCTCGCGCACGCGTTCGCGCCGAACTTCAAGCCGATCCCGCCTTTCTTCGGCGCGGACTTCCGCAAGACCGACGGCGCCGCGAGGGGATGTCTCGGCGCCAGCGCGCAAGCGGGCTTGTTTCAGGACGAAACCGCGCTCGTGCGCGATCTCAAGATACCGCTGGCGATCGTGCAGGGCGCGGAGGAGCAGATCGTCGATCTCGATTATCTGCGGCGGCTGACCGCGCCGACGCTGTGGCGCGGCGAGGTGCAGGTGATCGAGGGTTCGGGCCACACGCCGCAATGGGAGCAGCCCGAGGCGTTCGAAAAACTTCTGGATGCGTTCGCCTCAACCGCTTGAACGGCGGCCATTGCCGCAGGCGCTGACGGATGGGCGTTGCATGGTTTCCCGGTCAAATGGCAGGGACCAACCCGGCCGTCCGGCCGATAGTCTGGCCGGGATGCAAAGCCCAGTTTCGTTCCTATCTCAGAGCGATAGGAGTTGCCGATGACCGATCAACCGGATTTCCTGGCCCAGTTCTCGAATGCGCTTTCCGCCCGCGCGGAAGCCGCGAAGAGCGCGGTCGTCGCGATCCGCCTGCCGCATGGGCGGCATATCACGGGCATGCTGTGGCATTCCGGGATCGTCGTCGCCTCCGAGCAGTCGCTGCCGCGCAAGGACGATTTTGAGATTGTCGCGCCTGATGGCGCAGTGGTTTCGGCGAAGCTCGCCGGACGCGATCCCTCCACGAATACCGCGATCCTGCGGCCTGACGGGCCGATCGCCGCGCCGTCGATTCGGGCGGGCGAGGCGCGTATCGGCGCAATTGCGCTGGCGATTGGCGCCGACGGAACGGGTGGTGCGAGCGCGCGGCTCGGGCTCGTCAATCTCGCCGGCCCCGAATGGCATTCCAGCCGCGGCGGCCGCATCGACCGGCGCATCGTGCTCGATATCAGGCTTGCCCATCGCGAGGAGGGCGGGCCGGTGTTCGACGCCGCCGGCGGCACGCTCGGCATGTCGACCTTCGGGCCGGGCGGCCAGGTCATTGCCATTCCGACCGCAACCATCGAACGTGTCGTGCCGCAATTGCTCAAGGACGGCCACATCGCGCGCGGCTGGCTTGGCGTCGCCCTGCAGGCGGTCGCGGTGCCCGATGCGCTGCGCGAGACCGCCGACCAGTCCAGCGGCCTGATGGTGATGTCGGTCATCGACGACGGCCCGGCGGCGCAGGCGGGAATTCTGCCGGGCGACATCATCCTGAGCGTCGACGGCACATCGGCCGTTCGATTTCGGAAGATCGCCAGGCACTTCGGCGCCGACAGTATCGGGCGGAAGGCGGATCTCCGCCTGATCAGGAGCGGTGCTGTCATGACGGTGCAGACCACTATCGCGGAACGGAGCGCCGCATGAGTGCCGTGGCGAGCAGACTGGCGTCCCTGGAGCGGTTGCGCGTCGCCGTTCGTGCGATGGATCCGCAGCGCCGCACCGCCTTGGGCAAAGTGGTCGCGGAAACCGGGCACGTGGTCGTCGGTCCACAGGACACGGCCGACGTGGTGCTGGTCGATGGCGACAATCCGCCGGGCGAGACCCGCCCTGTCGTCAGCCTGGGAGGCGCCGATGACGACTTGCCGGGCGTGCTGCCCGGCGATGCCGGTGCAAACCAGATCGATGCCGCGATACGGGCGGTCGCCGCGGGACTGGTGGTCCGCTTGCCCGGTGCGCGGGACAACGGCTTCGGCGCGATGCGCGAGACGCTCGGTCACGCGCTGCTGACGCCGCGCGAACTCGAAGTGCTGGCGGCGCTGGCGGAAGGCATGACCAACAAGGCCATTGCGCGACGCCTCGACATCTCGCTGCACACCGTGAAATTCCACGTCGAATCGCTGTTCCGGAAACTCGGCGCGCGCACAAGGACCGAAGCGGTGGCCAAAGCCTCCGAACGACGCCGCTATGAGACGATCACGCTCTAAATCCCCGCCGCGCGAATAACCACGGGGAGCGGCTCCCGCCGACTTTTTGTCGACCCCCGCAGCCAGTCTCCGCGCCTTTGATCAAGCTCAAGGCACCCGCTCCGCCCGCGGGCTACGTTTCACGATGGCCGAAACAGGCCGCGAGGGAACCGCCGATGTTTCAGGTGCGAATTCACGGTCGCGGGGGGCAGGGAGTGGTTACCGGGGCCGAGATGCTCTCGGTCGCCGCATTCTTCGAAGGGCGGCACGCCCAGGCATTCCCCAGCTTTGGATCCGAGCGCACCGGGGCACCGGTGGTGGCGTTCTGCCGGATCGCCGACAAGGAAATAAGGTTGCGCGAGCCGATCCTGGAGCCGGATTGTCTGATCGTGCAGGATCCGACCCTGTTCAAGGTGATCGACGTATTCGCCGGCCTCTCCGGCGACGGTTACCTCCTGGTCAACACCAACAAGACATTCGCCGAACTCAATATCGGCCAGGTCGTCGAGCGCCTGCCGAAGGGCCATGCGGTCATCGTGCCGGCGACCGAATTCGCGATGAAGCATGTCGGGCGGCCGGTGCCGAACGCGGCGCTGCTCGGCGCCTTCGCGGCGCTGACGCAGTTCGTTCACCTCGACAGCGTCGAGCACGCGATCGCAGAGGCATTCCCCGGCAAGGTCGGCGCCGCCAATATCGCCGCCGCCCGGGAGGCGCACGAATTCGTCCTGATGCAGCAACGCCAAAGCGCAGCCTAGGAAAGTCAGATGCTCAAGCAAATCGAAGGTTCGCACGCCATGGCTGAAGCCATCGCGCTGTGCCGTCCCGAAGTGATCTGCGCCTATCCGATCACGCCGCAGACCCACATCGTCGAGGGCCTCGGCGAACTGGTGAAGGAAGGCGCGCTGGTCGACTGCGAATACATCAATGTCGAAAGCGAGTTCGCGGCGCTGTCGGTCGCGATCGGCGCTTCCGCCGCGGGCGCCCGCGCCTATACCGCGACCGCCTCGCAAGGCCTGTTGTTCATGGCGGAGGCGGTCTACAACGCCTCCGGCCTCGGCCTGCCCATCGTGATGACACTCGGTAACCGCGCGATCGGCGCGCCGATCAATATCTGGAACGATCATTCCGACGCGATGTCGATGCGCGACGCCGGATGGCTGCAGCTGTTCGCCGAGACCAATCAGGAGGCGGTCGATCTGCACATCCAGGCGTTCAAGCTCGCCGAGGAATTGTCGATGCCGGTGATGGTCTGCGTCGACGGCTTTATCCTGACGCATGCGGTGGAACGCATCGACATTCCCACGCAGCAGCAGGTGGATGCTTATCTGCCGCCCTACGATCCCGTGCAGGTGCTCGACCCCGCCGAGCCCGCCTCGATCGGCGCCATGGTCGGGCCGGAGGCATTCACGGAAGTGCGCTTCCTCGCCCATTACAAGCAGACCCTGGCATTGAAGCTCATTCCGGAGTTCTCCGCGGAGTTCGCAAAAGGCTTCGGTCGCGATTCCGGCGGGCTGCTGCGCAGCTACCGAACTGAGGACGCCGACATGCTGGTGGTGGCGATGGGCTCGGTGTGCGGCACCATCAAGGACACCATCGACGAGATGCGGGACGACGGCATCCGCATCGGCCTCGTGGTCCTCATCTCCTTCCGGCCCTTCCCGGTCGAGGCGCTGCGCAACGCGCTCGCCGGCGCCAGCGACGTCGTGGTGGTGGAGAAGAGCATCGCCGTCGGCATGGGCGGACAACTCGCCAACAATGTCGACGTCTCCCTGCGCAACCTGCCGCGGGCGCCGCGGCTGCACTCTTCGGTCGCCGGTCTCGGCGGCCGCCCGATCACCCGCGCCTCGCTGCATCGTCTGTTCCGGCAGGCCAGCGTGCAGCCCTGGGAAGGCACCAATTTCCTCGATCTGAACGAACGTGTTGTCGGCCGCGAGATTCATCGCACCCGCAAGACCCGCCACTCGGGACCGACCGCCGAAAATATCTTGCGCCAGTTGGCCAAATCCGCGCCCCCGGCCGCCGAGTAAGGAACGCACCATGACCTCGCCCGTCCCGACGCTCGCACCTGAAGAAGCCGTGCAGAAGCTGAAATATTATCAGAAGGGCACGTTCACCGTCGGCAACCGGCTGGTGGCGGAAGAGCAGCGTGCCGTGCAGGCCTCGCAGGCGCGATCGAACGCGCTGACCTGCGGTCACCGCGCCTGTCAGGGCTGTGGCGAGGCGCTCGGCGCGCGCTACGCCATCGATGCGGCGATGCGCGCCACCAACAACAATCTGATCGCCGTCAACGCCACCGGCTGTCTCGAAGTCTTCACTACGCCCTATCCGGAAACCTCGTGGCAATTGCCGTGGCTGCATTCGCTGTTTGGTAACGCGGCGGCGGTCGCCACCGGCGTCGCGGCCGCGATGCGGGTCAAGAAGCGGCCGGAGGTGCGCGTGATCGCGCAAGGCGGCGACGGCGGCACCACCGACATCGGCTTCCAGTGCCTGTCCGGCATGTTCGAGCGCAACGATGATGTGCTCTATATCTGCTACGACAACGAAGGCTACATGAACACCGGCGTGCAGCGATCCTCCGCAACGCCGCCCACGGCGCGCACCGCGACCACGCCTGTGCTCGGTCCGGAGCCGGGCAATGTGTTCGGCACCGGCAAGTCGGTGCCGAAAATCGCCGTTGCGCACAACATTCCCTATGTCGCCACCGCGACAGTCGCCGATCTGCATGATCTCGAGCGCAAGGTGATCAAGGCGATGTCGATCCACGGCGCCCGCTACATCCAGATCAACGTGCCTTGCCCGCTCGGCTGGGGCTCGGCTTCGCAAGACACGATTCAACTGGCGCGGCTGGCCGTCGAATGTGGGCTCTATCCGATTTTCGAGGCCGAGCACGGCAAGGTCACGCAGGTGCGCAAGATCCGCCGCAAGGTGCCGGTGCAGGATTATCTGAAACTGCAGCGCCGCTTTGCCCATCTGTTCAAGGGCGGTCATGAAGACCCGCGCATCGCGCGGTTGCAGGCGATATGCGACGCCAATATCAGCGAATACGGGCTGGTCGATGCGACCGGCAGGGATGGGTGAGGGCATCATGGAACATCCGTTCGCCATCACGCTCGACGTCGGCACCTCGCTGATCAATCACACCGGTTCATGGCGCACGCTGCGGCCCGAATATGTTCACCGCCTGCCGCCGTGCAATCATGCCTGTCCCGCCGGCGAAGACATCCAGGGCTGGCTGGCCTTCGCCGAAAGCGGTGATTACGAAGCGGCCTGGCGTTCCCTTACCGAAAATAATCCGCTGCCCGCTGTCATGGGGCGGGTCTGCTATCACCCTTGCGAGGGCGCGTGCAATCGCGCCGTGCTCGATTCTTCCGTCGGCATCAATTCTGTGGAGCGGTTCCTCGGCGATCTCGCGATCAGGAATAATTGGCGCTTTGCCGCGCCCGCTGCCGTGACCGGCAAGAAAGTGCTTGTGGTCGGCGCCGGACCGTCCGGCCTCTCCGCGGCCTATCACCTCGCGCGGCTCGGCCATGCCGTTACGATTCAGGAAGCAGGCCCCGCGCCGGGCGGCATGATGCGCTTCGGCATTCCGAAATATCGTTTGCCGCGCGACGTGCTGGATGCCGAGGTCAAGCGGATCGAAGCGCTCGGCGTCGTGTTTAGCTACAACACCAAGGTCGCCAACATCGCTGAAGCCATGGCGGCGGGCGGCTTCGATGCGGCCTTTCTGGCGGTCGGCGCGCACATTGCAAAACGCGCTTATATCCCGGCCGGCGAGGCGGCGAAGGTGCTGGACGCCGTTGCGGTGCTGCGCTCGATGGAGGGCGAGGAAAAGCCGTTGCTGGGGCGCAAGGTCGTGGTCTATGGCGGCGGCAATACCGCGCTCGACGTCGCCCGCACCGCCAAACGTCTCGGCGCGGAGGAAGCCGTCATCGTCTATCGCCGCACCCGCGACCGCATGCCGGCCCATGATTTCGAGGTCGAGGAGGCGCTGGAAGAGGGCGTGATGATGAAGTGGCTGTCGACGATCAAGAACGTCGAGGCCGGATCGATCACGGTCGAGAAGATGGCGCTCGACGACAAGGGCTTTCCGCAGCCGACTGGCGAATTGGAAACGCTGGAGGCCGATTCGGTGGTGCTCGCGCTCGGCCAGGATGTCGATCTGTCGTTATTGCAGGGCGTTCCCGGCCTGGAGGTCAAGGACGGCGTCGTGCAGGTCGGCCCCAACATGATGACCGGGGTGGCCGGCATCTTCGCCGGCGGCGACATGGTGCCGTCGGAGCGCACCGTCACGGTGGCCGTCGGCCACGGCAAGAAGGCCGCCCGCCATATCGATGCCTGGCTGCGCGGCGGCACTTACGCGCCGGCGCAAAAGCACGAGATCGCCTCCGGCGACAAGCTGAACACCTGGTACTATGGCGAAGCGCCCAAGACGCTGCGGCCGATCCTGGAAACGGCGCGCCGGACTTCGACGTTCGAGGAAGTGGTAAGAGGTCTCGACGAGAGCAACGCGCTCTATGAGGCGCGGCGGTGTCTTTCCTGCGGCAACTGCTTCGAGTGCGACAATTGCTACGGCGTCTGTCCCGACAATGCCGTGATCAAGCTCGGCCCTGGCATGGGGTTTGAGTTCAACCTCGACTATTGCAAGGGCTGCGGCATCTGCGCCCAGGAATGCCCCTGCGGCGCCATCCAGATGATCCCGGAAGCGATCTGAAACAACGCGTCATTCACTCCTGCGGCCCATAGCGTCGCAACGCCTCGATCGTAAGACCCTTGCCGACGGCACCGAACGTGTCGCCTTCGACGATGCGGGCCGACGGCACCGCCTTGGTGATCGCCTTGCGGACATGGGCGAGCCGCACCGAGCCGCCGGTCAGGAACACGGCGTCGATGTCGTCGGCGGACAGCCGCGCCTGTGCGAGGCAGTTCTTGATGCGGGCCGCGATGCGCTCGGCCAGTTGCCGTGTATGGCTGACGAGATCGGGGCGGCCGATGGCGGCGTTGAGGCCGGGAGCGACCCATTCCAGGGGTATGCTGGCCTGGCGGGTGCCGGCGAGAGAAATTTTGGCTTCCTCCACCTCCATCGCCAGCGTATGGCCGCGCTGTTCGCCGATCACGCGTACCAGCCGATCGAGCATCTCCGGCTCGCGGGCTTCGCGCCGCACCTGGCGGAGCTCCGCCATCACGCGCGGTTCGTACATGCGGTTGATGTTCGACCAGGTGGCGAGGTCGTGGAAATAGCGCGAGGGCACCTCCAGTCCGGCGCGCTTCATGGCACTGCCGAAGCCGAACAGCGGCATCACGACGCCGAGACTGAGCTGGCGATCGAAGTCCGTGCCGCCGATGCGTACGCCGTCATTGGCGAGAATGTCGGAAGCGCGATTCGCACTGCCGTGACGCTGGGGCGACAGACGCGCGATCGAAAAATCCGAGGTGCCGCCGCCGATATCGGCGATCAGGGCGATCTCTTCCCCCGATATCTGCCGCTCATAGTCCAGGGCCGCCGCGATCGGCTCAAACTGGAATGTGACCTCGTCAAAGCCGATCTCGCGCGCAATCTCGCGCAGGGTTTGCTCGGCCTTGGCGTCGGCGTCCGGATTGTTGTCGACGAAGTGCACCGGCCGGCCGTGCACCACGTGGCGCAGTTCGCGCCCGGTCGCCTGTTCGGCGCGCCGTTTCACCGCGCCCAGATAATAGCCGATGACGTCGCGAAACCGGGTGCGCTGGCGGCCCATCCGGGTGGTCTCGTCGATCAGCGCGGTGCCAAGTACCGACTTGAGACTGCGCATCAGGCGGCCGTTCACCCCGTCGACATAGGCTTCGACGGCCTTGCGGCCGATCAGCACGGCGCCATCAGCAGGATAGAAGATCGCGCTCGGAATCGTGGTGTGGCCGGTTTCCAGCGCCGCCAAGACCGGCGCATGAGCTTCTGTCGTGCCGAGCGTCGTGTTCGATGTTCCGAAATCAAGTCCGCAGATCGACATGGGCGCTCCAGAAGGAGCGCCCGTCTACACAATAAAATGCCATCGATCCACCGTTATCTTGCCGCGCCCATGCAACCCGGCTGCGTCGGACAAATTTTGAATCACGCCGTCAAGCGAATGTCGTCCGTCCACAAGACAATTTGTTCGAGGCGACGGGTTGAGGAATCAAGCGCTGATGGTCCATAACCAACCTCCGCGCGGCGTGACGTCATCCGCCGCGACGGTTTTAAGAAAGATCACGCGTGGTAAACATCAATCGGCAGATTGCGGAAGAGCTTGGGATTCGCGAACAGCAGGTCGAGGCGACCGTGGCGCTGCTCGACGGCGGCGCCACCGTGCCGTTCGTGGCGCGATACCGCAAGGAAATCACCGGCGCGCTCGACGATGCGCAATTGCGCACCCTGGAAGAGCGCCTGACCTATTTGCGCGAGCTCGAGGAACGCCGTACCGCCATTCTCGAATCCGTGCGCGAACAGGGCAAGCTCGACGCCGCCCTCGAGGCGGCCATCATGGCAGCCGACACCAAGGGTCGTCTGGAAGACATCTATCTGCCGTTCAAGCCGAAGCGGCGCACCAAGGCCGAAATCGCCAAGGAGGCGGGACTGGAGCCGCTGGCCGATCTCTTGCTCTCCGATCCCGCGCAGGATCCGACGGCGGCGGCCGCGCCGTTCGTCGATGCGGCGAAGCAGGTCGCCGATGCCGCGGCCGCGCTCGACGGCGCGCGCGCCATCCTGGTCGAGCGTTTCGCGGAGGATGCCGACCTGATCGGCGGCCTGCGCGAGCAGATGTGGTCGAACGGCGCAATGACTTCCAAGGTGCGGTACGGCAAGAAGACCGAGGGCGAGAAGTTCAAGGACTATTTCGATTTCAGCGAGCCGCTGACCAAATTGCCCTCGCATCGCATCCTCGCGATGTTCCGCGGCGAAAAGGAAGAAATCCTGGATCTGCAGATGCTGCCCGAGCCGCCGAGCGCGACGCCGGCGCCCGTCAGTCCCTATGAACTCAAGATCATGCATCGCTTTGCGATTTCCGATCAGGGGCGCCCCGGCGACAAATGGATGCTGGAAACCGTGCGGTGGGCATGGCGCACCAAGATCCAGGTCCATCTCAACGTCGATTTGCGGATGCGGCTATGGACCGCGGCCGAGCAGGAAGCGATCCGCGTGTTCGCCTCCAACCTGCGCGACCTCCTGCTCGCAGCACCCGCCGGCGCGCGTGTCACCATGGGGCTCGATCCCGGCTACCGCTCCGGCGTCAAGGTCGCGGTGGTCGATGCCACCGGCAAGGTGGTCGACACCACCACCATCTATCCGCACGAGCCGGCGCGGCGCTGGGACGAGGCGCTCGCGGTACTCGGCAAGCTCGCGCAGCAGCACCGCGTCGACCTCATTGCGATCGGCAACGGTACCGCCTCGCGCGAGACCGACAAGCTCGCGACCGATCTGGTGAAACTGCTGCCGGACCTGAAGATGTCGAAGATCGTGGTGTCGGAAGCCGGCGCGTCGGTCTATTCGGCGTCGGCGTTTGCTTCCGAGGAACTGCCGGATCTGGACGTCACCCTGCGCGGCGCGGCATCGATCGCGCGGCGGCTGCAGGATCCACTGGCCGAACTCGTCAAGATCGATCCGAAGGCCATTGGAGTCGGTCAGTACCAGCATGACCTCAGCGAGGGCAAGCTCGCACGTTCGCTCGATGCCGTGGTCGAGGACTGCGTGAATGCGGTCGGCGTCGACGCCAACACTGCTTCGGCGCCGCTGCTGGCGCGGGTTTCGGGCATCGGCTCCGGGCTGGCGCAGAGCATCGTCCAGCACCGCGACGCCAACGGCCCGTTCAAATCGCGCAAGGCGCTGAAGGAAGTGCCGCGGCTGGGGCCGAAGGCGTTCGAGCAATGCGCGGGATTCCTGCGCATCACCGGCGGCGAGGATCCGCTGGATGCGTCCGGCGTCCATCCGGAATCCTATCCGGTGGTGCGCCGGATTCTCGCGGCCACCAAGAGCGACATCAAGGCGCTGATCGGCAATGCGGAAATCCTGCGCCAGGTCAGGCCGCAGAATTTCGTCGACGACACCTTTGGCTTGCCGACCGTGACCGACATTCTTCGCGAATTGGAAAAGCCCGGACGCGATCCGCGTCCGGCGTTCAAGGCGGCGGTGTTCAAGGAGGGTGTCGAGACGCTGAAGGATCTCAAGCGCGGCATGATCCTCGAAGGCACGGTGACCAATGTCGCGGCGTTCGGCGCGTTCGTCGATATCGGCGTGCATCAGGACGGGCTGGTGCACATTTCGGCAATGTCGAAGACCTTCATCAAGGATCCGCGCGAGGTGGTGAAGTCGGGCGATATCGTCAAGGTCAAGGTGCTGGAGGTCGAGGTCGCCCGCAAGCGCATCGCGTTATCGCTGCGTCTCGACGACGAGACCGGCGGCAAGAAGAGCGACAAGCCGGCGCAAGCCAAGCCGCGTGATAGCTCCCGCACCTCGAAACCGGCGTCGGCCCCGCGCAAGCCGCAGGAGCCCGCTGGCGGCGGCGCGCTGGCCGAAGCCCTGCGCCGCGCCGCCGAGAAGGGCGGCAGGCCGAAGACTTGAAGTGCACGCGCCTATTTGTCGAAACCGACGAACACCGTGGCCTCGTCAACAGACTTTCGTTCGGACACGACCGCATTTGCGGGGAAGCTTTCATCGGGCCAGCCCAGCGCGATGCTTTTCATGATGACCTGATCGTCGGCTATTCCGGCGTGCTCACGCACGACAGGCGATTGCATGATGCCCTGGCTGTTGATCACGGCGCCCAGCCCGCGAGACCAGGCGGCATTGACCAGGGCGGTCGACACGGCGCCGCAATCGAAGGGCGTATCGTCGCTGCCGTCCAGCACGCGATCATAGGTCACGATCACGCATACCGGCGCGTCGAACTGACGGAAGCCGCGCAACACCCAGTCCTGGCGCTTGTCCTTGTCGTCGCGCGCGATCCCCATGGCGGAGAACAATTGCTTGGCGACGCCGACCTGCCTGTCGCGGTGCGGACCTGCAAAGGCCTGCCCGGTGCGGAACTCGCGCGACTGCGGCACGCCGGCCACCATCCGCTCGGTGTTGCCGGCACGGATCCGATCCAGCGGCTCGCCGGTGACGACGTAGAAATTCCAAGGCTGGGTGTTCATCGACGACGGAGCGCGCATCGCCAAACCGATGATTTCCTCGATCAGCGCCCTGGGTACTGGATCGGGCTTGTAACCGCGGATGCTCCGGCGACCGAGGACAACGTCGTCAAACTGCATTTGTGTGAGATTCCCCGGATGAGTCCTGAACTGGCTTTGATATTCGCGGTTTCCCGGCGTTCGCGCAAGCCAGGCGCGGATGATCCGGGGAAGGTCGCCTCCGGGTCAAGCGCGTCGGTTTGATGTACGCCAGCCACTTCGCAGCCCTCTCAAGCCTGAACATCGGAGCGTAGCTTGGTTGGATGGTCAGGCGTCCTACGGGCATATTGCGAAGGGCGACCGCAAAACGGCGCATCAGCTCTGGATCGATCGACGGCCGGCCCATCGACGAATAATGCGGTGCAAGTTCGCCTCGAAGCCAGGACAGATCGAGAGAAGTGTCGATCCTTCGCAACAGAGGTGGTGAAGTCCGGAGACATCGTCAAGGTGAAGGTGCTGGAGGTCGAGGTGGCCCGCAAGCGCATCGCGCTGACGCTGCGTCTCGACGACGAGACCGGCGGCAAGAGCAATCGTCCGGAGATCAAGCCGCGCGACGATTCCCGCGCATCGAAAACAGCGTCGGCGCCACGCAAGGAATCGGCCGCCGGCGGCGCGCTGGCCGAAGCCCTGCGCCGCGCCAGCGAGAAGGGCGGAAGGCCGAAGACTTAAGACGGCCCACTCTGATCCAGGCAGCCGGGGATTTTTTTCCAACTCAGTAAGAACTTTGTCGCGGGCACAAATACTCTCATCGTGATGATCGGCCTGTGGTTCGCCGTTCAGACAGCCCGCGATGCGGCCCTTAAAGAGAGGGCTTCTCAACAGCGGCTTGTTGGATGAATCGGCGATGAAAGTTGGTCTGTTCATCCCCTGATAGCGGACTTGCGAGGACAGGTTCAGCACGTCCGTTTCGTGCCATAACCGGAAATCAACCAATCCGTTGGATTTGGTCCTCCTTGGCGTCACTTTAAAGGCTTTCAACTTCCCCGTGCTCTATAGATTAAGCCTTAAGGGCGCAGTGCGCGCAGCAAACAAGGACCGCTGTTCCATGAAGCCAAGGACTGCTTTTATAGTTGGATGCTTTATCGTCGGCGGGATCGGTGTCCTCATGACGGCACATTTTGGCTGGCAGGTAGCTAGCAGTTTTCCTTCTGCTGATTTGGCTCAGCCACTCCGCGAGCGAGCGTCAAATTTTGTCGTCTTTTCTGCCTTTGTTGTGGGGGCGGCGCTCCACATAACAGGTTTTATCGTCGGCATTGCTCTCATCGGCTTTGCAATTTTCACCGCGATGAAAAATCTGAAAAGGCCACCTTCGGCGATCAATCGCTAATGCAATAGCGACTTCCGTTCCGGGTCAAACCCTGAAAAGCTCACCCCGAGCAAATGTCGTCCGCTCTTCATCCAATAACGGACTCAACTCGGACATCACGGCTTGTCTCAAACGTGCCATTAAGCGACATCATGAGTCGCTAAGGTCAAAGACTGACATCAAGTGCTGTCTTTCGCTGTCACCGGTTTGCGCCCGAAACCGGACATCTCTCCGCCAACAAGGCCCGTCAGCAGCGAAGAGCTGCCCCTCCCTGCGACGCGGCCGAGACTGGCCGCACCTCCGCCACAAGGGCGCCCCATTATCTTCCCTTCAACTCCTTAATTTGCATGCCAATTCGGGCTCTGTTGTCGGGAGTTGAGTGGGGAAACCGCGGCGACGCGGCTGGCGACATTGAAGATTTGGCAAATAAGCTGTGTTGCCGGGGCGCTGGGGGCAACTTCGCTTGCGGCGATTCATCAGATCGCGGCATCGCGCCCGAACGTCGCAACGCCCAACGCGAGAGTTTCTGAAGCATTCAGCGCCATCCCGCTGAACGCGACGGCGGTGCTGGCGAATCTCCGCGCAGCGTTGCCGGCCCCCGCAATCGACGCGAAATTCGATACACCATTATCGGCTAACGCGATTGTTGCAGCGGGATTCAGCGCCGCGGCGGCGGACGGTGTGATGTCGTCCGATGTGACCGGTTCGCCGCCGCAAGCGCAAACGTTGCAGGCCAGCCTGGAGGCTGCGGCGCCCGCGAACGAAGCAACGCCACAGCCGGACGGTCCGCTCGCGGCATCCCCCAATCTGGACGAAGGCGAACTGCCATATCTGAAATATTATGTCTACTCCGAAACACCGCCGCCGGAGAAACCCGCGAAGATCGCCTTGGCGGCATTGCGCGACGTCCGGCTCGGAACGCCCGTCCAGGAGATCGAACGCGCGGCAAAAGCGTTCGACATGGATGCCAATTTCATGAAGGCGGTCGCCAAAGTCGAATCCGATTTTAATCCCACGGAACGCACCGGCTCCTATATAGGTCTGTTCCAGCTGAGCAAGTCTGAGTTCGGGAAATTTGGGTCTGGCGACATCCTCAATGCTCGCGACAATGCTGTGGCTGCCGCCTACAAATTCCTCACCGAGGCGGCGCTATTCGAAGTAGTAACGCACAAGAAGCCGACATTTTCCGATCTCTATCTGATCCATCAGCAGGGCTGGCAAGGAGCCGCCGAACACACCAGCCATCCGCGGCAGATTGCCTGGAAGTCGATGTGCGCAACCCAGGAGGGCGTGGAGAAGGGCGAGCGATGGTGCAAGCGTGCGATCTGGGGCAATACGCTGCCCGCGGTCAAACGCGAATGGAAGTCGGTCGATCGCCTCACCTCGGGCGCGTTCGTAGCAATGTGGCGCGACCGCATCGACACGCTCTATGCGTCAACGGCGCGGGGCCCGAGGCCTGAGCCAGAGGCCTCGACCCAGTTGTGACGAGCGGTTGCCATTACAGCTTGGGAAGGTCCGCCTTGGGTCAAAAGGCGAACTACTGACTATGAGTAGATGTCTTTCGCTCTTCCCCTGAATGCGGACATCCAGCCCACATGCCCCTATCGATTCAGCGGGCCTCCCCGACCATGCTATTCCGAACGTTGGTCCGCCCGATTGCTTCGGCAATCAGGCCGGGCCTCCGAAGTTGGACGGATCAAGAGTCCTATTCTCTTCCGGCGGGATCGGCGGATAGCCGGGGAACTTGTACCATCCGGGCGGGACGACCTCTTCCTGGTTAGGATGAACGACGACATGCGGTTTGTAGTGATGCACCTTGGCCGCGTTGGCAGAAGCGCACATTGCAATCACAAGGCCCATGGCCAAAACAAAACGCATCTTAATTTACTCCGTTGATGCCGAGTGGCTATCATGTGCGCACCGGCAGCAATGGCCCCAAGCTATGGCAGCTTCACGACGGATCAAATCGGCGGGATCATGGCAGGCCGCGATGGAAGCGCTGCTCTTGGTCGCGGAGCGCGGCGGGCCAAGGCAACCTGCCACGCCTGCGGCCAGAAGCGGGGCGCTGATGTCCGGCTGCATTTCCATTGGGGAGCGAGAGGCCCGGCGCGTTTCGACGATCCGATCCCTTGCCGCGCGCGGTCGCCTGCTCGTCACTTGGCGCTCAACCTTTTTGTGGGCAAATTCCGGCTCCCGTCACTTGACGGCCCAGTCTGCTCATCTAAGCTTGAATTTTCGGATTGGGGGTTGCCATGAAATCGAAGTTGATTGGGTGGTCTGCGCCGCTGCTATAAGTTTTTATCGTGCTGTTAGCTCGGCGAACGCCACAGTTTATGACCTCCCCACCGCCTGACAAACCGGATGGCAGCGGCGTTTCGACGATCCGAGTCCCCCTCCGCGCGCATCGCCATTGCGGCACCCTCGCAATGAGCATTAAGCTGGCAATGGTTTTGAGGCAGGAAGCCGCTCAGTTATTTCACACTAATGTAAAGGCATTAAAGCCATGGCTCGTGTTACGCTGTTGCGGCCCGCGACATTTGATCGTGATAATTTTTTTTACAACGTCGATGCAGCGGTGGGGGCAGGGTGTCCCAACAAGAGGGACGACGTTCTTCTCGTGCAGCATTTTCTGATCACAATCAATAACAACCCGAACGCCTTTTCTCCTCCAATTCCCACTATCCCACTCCCGCCGAACCAGATTTTTCGGCCTGATGGCGTTGCCGGCCCTATTACTGTTCGCGCAATTGAACATTTTCAAGAAGTGGGGCGAGGTCGCGGAAATGACATTACAGTCGACGGGCGCGTCGACAAGGCTTCCGGGAGTGGCTTTGGGACGATATCGAACACCCAGTTCACGATTCTTTTTCTCAATAACGCGTATCGCAAAATCAGGGTAGGCGTTTTCCAAAACATCACAATATTGGCCGGAGACTGCCCGCCAGAATTAAGGTCGGCGTTGAGCCTCGGTTGACGTGCCCCCTTTTTTGGGGACCGGGGTCCCCCATCGTGTCGGGTGTGAGGCAACGCCCCGATGCCGATCCGCTTGCGGTTAATGATCGCTCCCACTCGTGCTGGTCGACATTAAAGGTGTTGGGATAACTGGGGACAGCCCGCCAAGGGCTAAGCCCGCGCTACACGCACGATGCAGCCGAGCAGGGGGCCGAAATGGCGGAAATTCGAATTGACGCGGCCAAGGCAGAGCGGATGATCGCGCAGATCCTCCGCGACGAAAAGCGCTTCTTCCCACCCGATGCAAATGCGCTTGCTGCAAATATCTGTCGGCGGCTCACGACGGCCATGCCGACGCCAACAAACCCGCCTTTGCAGGGCGATCGGATTATTCCGTGGCACCCACCAGACGGTGGCAGTGAGTTCATCGCAGCGTTGAAAAAAAAGATTGCGGACGTGAACTATGAACTCGCGCGTGAACTTTGGCAGCTAGTCTATGATCGCGGTCGCGATCTACCTGCAACGGTCGCCGATCCATAACCTCGGTCCGCTACAGCGAGCATTTCAGTGGGAGCGGTTGGGCGTGGTTAGCCCTCAGTTGGAAATGTTCTTTTCCTTTGTTTTCGATAATTCCGACAACCGCACAAATCACGTCGCGTAAACCGCCCGGAAAGCTCGCCCTCAAGCACGCTTCAAGAGATCAAATGATGAGATAAGGCAGTGCCTAACAGGAGAGAGAAATGAGCAGTCTTTCAAAATACGTCATCTTCAAGCCTGTACCGGGTGGCTATGTCTACCGCATCCCAAATGCGTGGGTTTTCGGCTCCGGAGTACACGTGTTGGTCGACGACGGCCAAAAGGCTGCGATCATCAAAACGATGGACTCGGTGCCTTTGTTTCCCATTATAGCGGGTTCGTGGGTAACCCTTTCGATTCTCTTCGGAGCGACAGCTCTTTGGGCAATTCAATCTCCCTCTGATGGCGTTAGAGACGTGCTCGTTGCGACCAGTGTGGTCTTTTCTCTCTATGGAGCGCTGCTTATATCCCGACGTGTGCTCTTGTCTCGGCTTCGGCCCATCATCGCTGGACTACCGACAACCGACGAGCGAATCACAAGCGCCGATATGCGCAATAGAACGCCTGCGGTCGTACTCTCTCCCACTCGACTACGAATCTTGAAGGTCTGTTTTATTCTGATGCCGTTCATTCTGGTAAGTCTCCTGATTTCTCGAGCGGTTGATATGCATCAGGAAACGCACCAACCCATGCGGCAAGCCCTTTACGACGCTAACGCCAACTTGGGAGGCTTGATCATTATCTTCGCCCTTGGAACTTTCTTATTTTTTGGACTGCTGTTCATTCGTCGCCAGTGGCCGGGGCAAAAGCCATCTTAGCCGGGTGCTGATACAAGTTCATCGATTTCGACCCACAAGATCATCTGCCCATTTGGTTGTAATCGCTGGCACCAAGTATTTTTCGTAAAGCTCTGGCGCGCTACCGTCGAGCTGCCAATGGTGGTGATCAACCATCATGAACCCCCTCCAGCACCGTGCTCCCTTATAACATCAGCCCTCGCCAATTTCTGCCTTGGGTTTTGCGACTTGGCCGCGGTTCTGACGATGTCCACCTGCACGTGACGAAGAGAGAGGATTAAGGGCCAAGGGGCGTCCATTCACAACGTAGACCTGATGACGGGCGCGCGCTAAAATAATCACAAACTCGAGCTAGTTGGGTCCAACGTGGCATAAGGCCGGGGCTGTCCATGACCGACGCACAGTTCAACCAGAGCGCTTGGCTTGAGCGCATCGGCTATTCTGGCCCCACTACGCCAACACTTGAGACTTTAAACCGCCTAATTTTAGCACACTCACATTCCATCTCTTACGAGACGTTAGACATAATGCTCGGGCGTCCGCCCAAACTTGATGTGGCTTCGCTGCAGATCAAGATGATCGCCAGCAAGCGAGGTGGATACTGTTTCGAGCAGAACATGCTCTTTCGGGCGGGGCTTCGGTCGCTTGGCTATCGGATCACAAGCCTTCAAGGTCGTGTTGTCCGAGGGCTGGAAATCGATGCACCGCGTCCTGCTATTCATATGCTATTGCAGGTGGAGTTGCCTGAAGGGGTTTATCTAGCAGATGTGGGCTTCGGAAACCTCGCACCCACCTCTGCGCTCTTGCTCGCGCCGCAGATTGAACAGGAAACGCCGCATGAGTTGATGCGTTTCATCGACGTCGGCGGCGAGCTGACGCTTCAAGCGCGGCTCAAGCATGGCTGGCAGCACATCTACCGGGTCATCCCCTATCCGCGCTACGACGGCGAGTACGAAATCACCAATTGGTACACCGGAACGCATCCCGAGACGCCGTATCAAGGCAACATCATTGTCGCGAAGCCTGGTCCCAACCGCACGCGGATCACGATGTACAATGCGCGCGTCACGGTGCGCGACGCGGATGGGCATGCAGAAAAGCGCTGGCTCGCCACCGATAGCGAATTCCGAGACGTATTGCGGGGTGAATTCGGACTGAATATGTCCGACGAGGATATCGACCGGTGCGTCGCAGTCATGAAAGCGAAAGGCACGGGTGATGCTCCCCACCCGTTTTTCGCTTAAGTCCGTTCCGGGTCAAAAGGCGAAATAATCTCGCCGAGCACATGTTTTCCGCTCCACCTCTGACAGCGGACATGCGGCGGCTGCACCGCAATGACCGTTTCGTGCCAATACCTGCCAAATGGGACTGCGCCACCTTGCAAAAAAGGGAAGCGGCCGACCGCAAAAGAGCGCCTCATTTGCTGCGGGCTTAAGTCAGGAAGTAACGCCATGCGGAGACGCTCTTGTTTTGGTTGTCCCCCGATGCTGGCGATTCCGCGCCGGAATTCGTACGGCTTTTGGACCAATGCGAAGTTGTCGACTGAGCCGGGTGTCGGCTTCGTTCGTGTGGACCTGCGGTTACCATTGCAAATGAGCCCAACCGAGTAGAACATCCGCTGGGGTGGGGCCAACATTGGGGAACAGCAATGAAGGTTCTTGCCGCGACGCTTACCTTGCTTGTTTCGACTGCTGCCGCCGCTCAAGAGTGTCCGATGTGCTCATCGGCCGACGCCTGCATAGCAACGTACGTTAGGTCCGCGTCGGAGGCGCAGAAGGCCACTAAGATAGCAATCCGGGATTGGCAGCAAAATCTCGACAAAAAGGCCTCCGCAGAATTTTTCAGCAGGGGCACGGCCGCACTGCAAAACGCGCTGTTTTTGCAAGTTCGTTCGGAGCTTGATCGCCTGAAGGAGTGCTTGGGCAAGATCAAGTAGGCCGAGTTGCCTCGAGGCGAGCCGTTCCCATGTGAACCGGACTCTCCTTGACGCCTTTTGCTATTAGCCAGGAAGTATGCTGCGATGGGCCGGTTACTTTGCCCACAAGGGGCAATCTATATCCAATAATCCTGCGGCTGAAAGCAGGGCGGGTCTCAAGCGGCCCCGCTCCGCGAAGCTTGTCCGGCGCCTTTGAGGGGGGAGCGAGGTTGAAGCAGATCGGTCTTTTCGAAATGCGCCGATTGGAGGCGTTGAGCAACACCATCTTCGGCGTTGCGATGACGCTGCTCGCCTATGATCTGCCGAAGGCCAGCAGGTTCGCGAACGCGCCGGCCTGGATAGACCTTGTAAATGCCTACGCCCAACCTGTCATCGCGCTGATGATCAGCTTTATCGTCGCCGGCGTGTTTTGGCTCAGCCATCATCGGCGGCTCACCTTCGCGCCGGACGGCAGCCGCGGCGAAGTCTTCCTCAATCTGATCTTCCTGCTGTCGATCGTCATGCTTCCGGTGACGAATGGACTTTATGGCGTGTATCGGCTCGATAGCGTCGTCGCAGTAAGCTACGGCTTCCATCTGACGGTCATTGCCGGCCTGAATGCGCTGCTATGGATTCTGGCGTTGCGAGGTCACCGCAATCCCGAGTTGCTGGCAACCGCGATCTTTCCGGTCTTTGCATGCGTGTTCGCAACGGTGACGGCCATAGTCGCGCCGTCCGTTGCGCAATTCACATGGTGCCTGGCATTTGGCGCGCCTCTGGCGGGCTGGTGGGCGGCCCGGCGCTGGCCGCTGAGAACGAATTAGCCATTAGCACGGCTCGCGTTCTACGCGGTCAAAAGCGACGTTTTAAATCTCTGCCGAGCACTTCCGGTTTCCCTCATCAACAGACATCGTCAAAGTGCGGTTGATCCAGCCTGTGCAGGAAGCCCGGATCGTGAGAACAGCAACAGCACGGCAGGCGGCAAAGCACCTTCCCCGTCTCGCCAACGCTGACGGGAAACGACCCGACGGGCAAATCACCTGGGCAATTGATCGACCCCCCCTGTCCAGCCCCTTTCGAAAAAATATTCTGATTTTCAGAAATATCAAATCACGTTATATCCGCAGCCGTCCCGCTCCTTTGGAGGGGCGTTGCGCAACGTCACGAAACGCGGAGCGGGATGCGGTGGACGCGTGCGGTGCGCTTGACGGGCGATGCGGCACGCGGACGGCGAAGTCGTGTGGTCCTGACGCCCCGACGCTGGCGTCAAGTCGGCGGAAAGCAATTTCCGCAGGCGATGGCGGCAAGAAAGCCCGGTCACCAGGGAGAGCGCGTTATAAGCCGTAAACCATTGCGCGGGGAATGCCGGGTGATTCCGGTGTGACCTGACTAACGCGTGTGCGTTCTACCACTACCCCGGCACACGCGGCTATCGGGCGCATCGGGCGCCCGGCATTCCCTGCGCCCTCCCTTCCCGGAGGGACGAGGCCCTTGCATAGCCCGGGCGTTTTCGCGCCGCGAGAAGGCGGACGCATGTTCACGTCCGGACCACATCTGCCGGCGAATGTTCCGCAATGAACAAGCAGCGGTCTTGAACTCCCCGTCCACAAGCATTTTATTAGGCTGTGACCCCCCAACAACAGGCCATCCCATGACCGTCCACGAGCGCAACATCTCGGCATCGATCGACCCCGTAAAACTCGACCGCCTCGCCGAGGTGGCGATCAAGGTCGGGCTGAACCTGCAACCGGGGCAGGATTTGCTGCTGACGGCGCCCGCGGTGGCGCTGCCGCTGGTGCGCAGGATCGCCGAGCATGCCTATAAGGCCGGCGCCGGCCTGGTGACGCCCATTCTGTCCGACGAGGCGGTGACGCTGGCGCGTTACCGGTTCGGCCACGACAACAGCTTCGACCGCGCCGCGACCTGGCTCTATGAGGGGATGTCGAAGGCGTTTGCCGCCAACACCGCGCGGCTCGCCATCGTCGGCGACAATCCGATGCTGCTGGCGGGCGAAGATCCCGCCAAGGTCTCGCGCGCCAGCAAGGCCAATTCGATCGCCTACCAGCCGGCGCTGGAAAAGATCGTCAATTTCGAGGTCAACTGGAACATCATTTCCTATCCGAGCGCGTCCTGGGCGAAACAGGTGTTTCCGGATGTCGAGGAGGATGTCGCGGTCGCCAGGCTCGCGGATGCGATCTTCGCCGCCTCGCGCGTCGACAACGACGGCGCGGTGGCGGCATGGACGAAGCACAACGCGGTTTTGCGCGAGCGCACCGACTGGCTGAACGGCCAGCGTTTCAGCGCGCTGCACTACTCCGGACCGGACACGGACCTGACGATCGGGCTCGCCGACGGCCATGAATGGGAGGGCGGCGCTTCCACCGCCAAGAACGGCATCACCTGCAACGCCAACATCCCGACCGAGGAAGTGTTCACCACGCCACATTGCCGGCGCGTGAGCGGACACGTCGTCAGTTCCAAGCCGCTGTCCTATCAGGGCTCGCTGATCGACAACATCGCGGTCAAGTTCGAGGAAGGCCGCATCGTCGAGGCAAGAGCCTCGCGCGGCGAAGAGGTGCTGAACAAGGTGCTGGATACGGATGAAGGCGCGCGGCGGCTCGGCGAAGTGGCGCTGGTGCCGCATTCCTCGCCGATCTCGAAGAGCGGGCTGTTGTTCTTCAACACCCTGTTCGACGAGAACGCCGCCTGCCACATCGCGCTCGGCCAGTGCTATTCGAAATGCTTTGTCGACGGCGGCAAGCTGACGCCGGAGCAGATCGCGGCGCAGGGCGGCAACAAGAGCCTGATCCATATCGACTGGATGATCGGCTCGGACAAGATCGACATCGACGGCATTCATGCCGACGGCCGCCGCGTGCCGGTATTCCGCAAGGGCGAGTGGGCCTGACGTCGTTGGCGAGCGGCGCGATCGGCTGACCTCGCCCGGGACATATCTCGGTCTGGCGCCGGAAATGGTCGCTCGGGTGCTGGCCTTCTCGCGTCACCAAGAGTTCGGCCAGTTTACCTGCGTCTGCATGGTCGGCGAACACGCCTCCGGGATCATCGGGTCGATCAGGGGCAGAGAATAGGGCATCCTGTTGAAGTCATCAGGGCCGCAGGTAACTCCAGCCTCGCTCTTGTAGTTCCATCAGCCGGACGACTCCGGCTTTGACGACCTTCGCCTGCGGGACGAGAGGGATTTCTTTCGCCTCGGTTCTTGTCATGTTTTCGCGAGTATTCCCACATGCGGAAAAGGCGAGTTGTGGCATGGTTTCGCTCATGGACTTGATGCGCGCTTTGACGGGAGAGGTGTCATCTCGCAGCATGTGCAGTCCTGGTCCAAAGGCGACCACTTCGATCTCTACCTTTTGGCCGATCTCGCTGTAATGCTGAGCCACATTGCTCACGTTATTGAGGGCGAGATTCATGACGGCGGGGTCGTTGACGTCGACCTGTACCACCAGCCGATGCGGCTGCTTTTGGCTGGCGGCGGCGCTGTTTTTGGCGGGAGCACCGATTTTGGCGGAACTGCTGATTTGCGTGCTCAGCAGCAAGGCGAGCGCGATGGAGACCACTCCGACGATTGATCTGTTCATGATGTTTTCCTTGAGTGTGTGGGCTCAAGTGTACGCCGCAGCGTAGTCATGTACGAAGATGTGGGTCAAGAAACGTTCGACCAAAAGCCGCGTGATCTACTTAATTGCCGCGGTCGCATAGCTAATCATTTCTGACTACCTCCATTGCGACATCGACAAGCGGTCGCTGAATGCTGTGTCATGATAGCCTTAACTTGAGTTATTGCGATGCAGGCATTCGAGGCTGCACTCAAGGGCAGGGTTTTCCTGCTGGACCAAGGTCCCGGTGACGTGACCGCTGCCTGTTGGGCACTACGCCAAGGCGTTTCGCGCAGGGAGCCCGGGTCGATTGCGCCGTCGCCGATCAATCGGCTGCCGGGATCCGGAACGGTCGAGGATGGCTCATGCGTAACAGGCAGCGTCCTTGCACGTGCATCTATTTCCGCAGGAGTGTGTGTTCTCTGGCTTCTCATTGGGGCTGCGGAGGACAAAGGACTGTGCGGTGAAACCGGTATCCGCGCGCAGGCTCTCGTTGCATCAACCGAAAAGGCTCGCCAGGCGATCGAGCCCCACGCCATGCGGGGCGAATCCTTGCTGGTCTCGCAGGTTGTTGAGACGACAGCCGTCGAGCAGAAGCAGGTTCTCGAACGCGACCGTGAGAAAATCGACATTCAACAAGTGGATGTACCGCAGGGCAAAGCCGCGCAGGCGCCGCAATCCGCCCCTAGGCGGGAGCAAAAGCAGGCGCTGGAACACGAACCGGAATGGGACAGGGCTGAAGCCCTTGCACGTGCACTTACCGCGTCGCTCCGAGGAGAGCTCGATGCGGTGCGGTCAGCGGCTGAAGCGGCGAGGATCAAGCAAAAGCAGGCGCTCGATCAAGAGCGAGATAGGGCAGATGCCCTTGCGCGTGAACTCGATAAGGTGCGAGTCGTAAGCCAAGAAGCCGTGCAAGCCATCGATGCGGAGACCAAGCAAAGGCAGGCCCTCGAACAGGAGCGCGGCAGGGCAGACAACCTCGCGCGTGAACTTACCTCTCTTCGGGCGGAACTCGATGCAGCGCGGAACGGAGGTTCGGAAACCGCGCAAGCCGTAGAGGCAGAGAGCAAGCAAAAGCAGGCGGTCGAACAGGAGCTCAAGCAGGAACGGGGCAGGGCAGACAATCTCGCGCGCGAACTTACCTCTCTTCGGGCAGAACTCGATGCGGCGCGGAACAAGGGCTCGGAAACCGCGCAAGCCGTCGAGGCAGAGAGCAAGCAAAAGCAGGCGGTCGAACAGGAGCTCAAGCAGGAACGGGGTAGGGGCGACACTCTTGCACGCGATCTAACTTCTCTTCGGGCGGAACTCGTGGCGGCGCAGAACAAGGGCTCGGAAGCCGCGCAAGCCGTCGAGGCAGAGAGCAAGCAGAAGCAGGCGGTCGAACAGGAGCTCAAGCAGGAACGGGGTAGGGCCGACACTCTTGCACGCGAACTTACTTTAGTCCGGGCGGAACTCGACGCCGCGCGGACGGCAGGCCCGAAAGTCGCGCAGGCCGCGGCGGAGGTTGAGCAAAAACAGGCGCTCAAACGCGAGCTCGAACAGCAGCGAGACCGAGCGGAGGCTCTTACGCGCGAACTAACTTCCCTGCGGGCAGAATTCGGTAAGGCGCGAGCCGAAGGCGGAGAGGCTGTGCGAATTTCTGAGGCGGCGAGGACCGAACAAGAGCGGGCATTCAGCAAGGAACGCGACAAAACTGAGACGCTCACCCGCGAGCTTGCCTCGGCGCGGAAGGAGACCGAGAAGCGCTCCGCACTTCTAGCTGCCGCTTACACCGAGGTGTTGCAGGCAACGGAGAAAAACAGCACCTCCGCAGCGGAGCAGAAACTGGCCATCGCCAGAGAGCGCGATCGTGCCGACGCGCTCTCGCGCGAGCTTGCCTCCGTCACGAACGGGCCAGAGGCCGGCAACTGGCAGATCGCGGCCTTGAATGTTTTTCGTGCCCTCCGCAAGCGGGAGTCTCCCGTCGATAGCGCGCAGGCGCGGATGGTCGAGGTCCCTTCGAGGGCGGCCGAAGGAAAGGGGCGGTCAGCGGAACAGGTTTCCGGCGGAGCCGTCGCTTTGGCCTCCGAACGGTCGTCCGCTCCAAAATCCCCGCGTCCGGAGAGGCAGTCGGCCGCCAGCGAAGCGGCGTTGGATTTGGACCAGAAATCCAGGATGCGGACAGAACGATCGAAGCCGGCGAGTGCCGCTACCCGCTCCCCCGTGGACGAACCTAGGCTGCTTGCCCGGGCAACCGAATTGCTCCGGCAAGCCGATATCAGCGGCGCCCGCCCGTTGCTTGAGCACGCGCTGG
>JBGPSI010000047.1:0-27397 GCA_041490045.1 Bradyrhizobium sp. | reverse complement strand
CTGCCTGAAGTTGACCTTGTCCAGCACGAGGGTCTCGACGTCGGTGGCCGCCACGCAGGTCGCGTTGCGAGGCTCGTCGACCATCAGCGCGCGTTCGCCAAAGAACGTCCCGGCCTGCAACGTCTCCAGGAGCCGCTCCGAACCGTCGGAGGTGCGTCGCCGCACGGCGACGGAGCCTTGACTGATGACGAAAAACGCGTCTCCGGCCTCGCCCTCGCGGATGATGGTCTCGTTCATGGCGAAGCGGCGGCGCCGCATCTTTTCCGCCGTGCGCGTGATCTCGGTCGGGGTGAGGTGCCTGAACAGCTCCATCCCGCGCAGCAGCTCGCAGATCACCACGGCGTCGCGCAACGTCACGTCCGAGATGATGCGGCCGTCGACGATGTTGACGACCCGGTCGGCCAGTTCGAGAATGCGGTTGTCGTGGGTGACCATCATGATGGTGCAGGCTTCCTTGAGCGTGAGCTCTTTCAGCAGCTTGACCACGGCGCCGCTGGAGTCCCGGTCGAGCGCGGCGGTGGGCTCGTCGGCGAGAACCAGTCTCGGCCGGTTCACCAGGGCTCTGGCGACCGCCACGCGCTGGCGCTGACCGCCGGAGAGGGACCGCGGCTTGTAGTCGGCCCGATCCGCCATGCCGAGCCGGTCGAGAATGGCCATGCCCCGCTTGCGCATCTCGCCAGGCGGACAGTCCCCGAGCTGCATCGCCATCTTGACGTTTTCGTAGGCGCTCAGCGAATCGAACAAATTGTGCGCCTGGAAGATGAAGCCGATATTCCGGCGCACCGCGACCAGCTCCTTGCGCCCAAGGCCCGTGAGGTTGCAATCGAGAACCTCGATGGCGCCGTCCTGCACGGAGCGCAACGCGCCGATCAGGCTCAGCAGCGTGGTCTTGCCGGATCCCGACGGCCCGGTCACGACCACCAGCTGGCCCGCACCGATCTCGATGGAGGCGTCGAACAGCACCTGGTTTCGGGAATCGCCCTCGCCATAGTGATGACTGACCCGGTCGACGCGCACCACCGGCCGCGTTGTCGGCAAGCCGGCGGTCATCAGAACACTTCCGCCGGATCGGCGGTAATGACGCGTCGCAGCGCCAGCAGCGCGGCAAGCATGCACATGACGAGCGTGAGCAGCAGGGTCTGGGCGGTGAGGGCGAAGGTCAGTTGCATGGGTCCGACCATGATGTCGCTGATGTAGCGAAACAGCCCGATGCATAGCGCCCAAGCGGGCAGATAGGCCACGAAAGCATAGAAGGCGGCCTGCTGCAACACGACGCCGACGAGATAGCCGTTGCCGTATCCCATTGCTTTCAATGTCGCGTATTGCGCCAGCTGGTCGGAGAGCTCCGAGAACAGAATCTGATAGGAGATCAGGATCCCGACAGCGAAGCCGACCAGGGCGCCGGCCGCGAAGATCGGGCCGACGGGCGACAGTTTCGCATGCAGGCTGGCCTCCTGATCGATCAGCTGCTGCTTGGTCAGGACGACGACACCGGGCGGCATGGCGGCGCGAAGCGCCTGTTGCACCTCGGACACCGCAAAGCCCGGCGCCACCTTGACGACGCCGACCTCGACGTCGGGAAGATCCGCGTGATCGCGCCCGCTGCCGCCCAGGAGCTTGAAGAAGTTGCGATCGCTCATGACGATGTTTCCGTCGTTGAAGAAGTTCGGGCCGAGCCAGAAGGTCCCGGCCACCCTGATGTGATGGCCGGAGAGCTCGCCATCGGTCGTGGTCGCGACGTCGCCGAGGACGCTGCGTGCCCGGCGATCCATCAGGATCGTATCCTGCTGGCGCAGTTCGGGGAGCATTGCCTGCACTTCAGGGATATCCAGAACCGGCTGGTCGGGATCGAAAGCGAAGGTGAGAACGGCGAAATGCTTGCCGTTCTGCGGATTGCGCCAGACCGAGGCGGTACGCTCCAGGTAAAGCGGCCGGGCTGATGCAACGCCGCGCACGCCCTGCGCCTCATAGAGCTGCCGGCGGGAAAACGGTGCGACGCGCTCGAATTGATATTTTTGCGAGCTGACCAGCATGATGTCGCCATCGAGCCGGCGCATCACCAGCAGCATGCTTTCGATGTAGCCATTGCGGAAGCCGAGCTCCACCATCATCAGGAGCGCCGCAAAGCCTATCCCGGCGGCGGAGCGCGCCAGACGGCGCCTGTCGGACAACAGGTTCCGCCATGCCAGGGGCACCGGTGAAAACCGCAGCGCCCGGGCGTTCAGAAGCCGCAGCCGCGCAAAAGTCCGATGCAGGATCATGAACCGCCTCTGCACCTAGAACAGGTCCGCCGGATCGACCCGGCGAACCTTGCTGACGGCCAGGAGCGCCGTTGCCCCCGACATCATGAGCGCAATGACGAGCACCAGGACGATGCGGGCCGGGGTCATCTCGATCGGCAGCCGCGCCAATGTCCGCAGCTTGTCGTAGGCCATGACGGCCGTTGCCAGGGCCGGAACAAAGGCGAGACCCGCGGTGATCAGGGCCAGCGAGAGCACGACGCGCTGGAGATAGCCGTCGGTGTATCCGATCGCCTTGAAGGTGGCGTATTGCGGCAGGTGCCGGATGATCTGGGTCGCCAGCGTCTGGTAAAGGATGACCATGCCGACGACGACGGAAACTGCCACGCCGAAACCAAACACCAGTCCGGTCGAGGTTCGCTTCCTCCAGAACGTTTCCTCGTAGGCGTCTAGTTCGGCACGGGTGAAGACCCGGGTGTCGGGTGGCAGCAGTACGCGCAGCCGCGCTGCGGCCAACCCGGGGTCGCTGCCGTCCTTCAGCGTCACCAGCCCGAGATTTACGCTATCGAGCGAGCGGCGCGGAAAGATCCGGATGAAGTTCAAATCGCTGGTGACGACGGCACCCAGGCCCAGAAAGCCTGTTCCGAGCAGGTAGGTCCCCGCGATCTCGACGGCGCGATCGGCGATTTCGACGACCTGTCCGCGTATTTGCGGGCCGTACATCGGCAGGGTCATGTTGTCCACCAGCACGGTATCGTCGCGCCGAAGCAGGGAGCGTTGCCGGCGAATATCCGGCACCCTGACGCTGTCGTCATCGAGCCGGAATCCCATCACGAAGACGTCGCGCCGCAGGCGGTCTGTCGTGTTCAGCCATTGTGCCTCGCCCTGATACATCGGCGAGACGCTCGCGACGTCCGGAATCGACAGCGCCTGATAGAGACGCCGGCGCGGAAAATCGTAGCTCTGCTCCTGGAAGACATAGTCGCTCGACGTCAGCATGATGTCGAAGGCCAGCTGATTGTAGACCAGCATGCCCGCCCTCGGAACCGAGGCGTAGAATCCGAGCTGGAGAAAGATCATGAGGATGGCGATGAAGATCCCGGCGACGGCGAGGGCATTTCGTCCCTTCTCGTGCAGCAGGATGCGCCAGGCCAGCAGGGTGCTCATGGCGTCTAGCCCGCGGCCTCGAACACCATGCTCTCTGCCGCCAGACCCGGTCCAAACGCCATGGCGCTGCCGAGCCCCTTCAGCTTTCTCTCGAGCATATCCTTCAGGACAAAGACCAGGGTGGCCGAGGACATGTTGCCGAATTGCCGAAGCACCTCGCGCGAAAGGTGCAGCGCCGGGTCCGGCAGGCCGAAGGCGCGTCCGACGGCGTCGAGGATCGCGCGCCCTCCCGGATGCACCGCCCACAGGGCGATGTCGCCGACCTGCCGTCCCCCCAGGATCGAGCCGATGATGCCGGGCAGGCTGTGGCCCAGCGTCTGCGCGACCTTGCTGGAAAGCAGGATGTCGAACCCCGATTGGCCGATGCGCCACGCCAGCTGATCGGCGCCCTTGCTGATCATCATCGAATGAAAGCTCTGCAATTCGATCCCGGTCGGCTCGGAAGAGACCAGGCATGCCGAGGCGCCGTCGCCCCAGATCAGGAAGCAAAGCATCTGGTCCAGGTCCTGGATTTCCTGCAAATGGATCGTGCAAAGCTCCACATTGACGACGACGACCTTGGCGCCGGGCTCCGATCTGACGATATGCCTCGCCAGCTTCAGGGCGCTGACCGCGGCGTAACAGCCCATGAAGCCGATGAATGTCCGCTCGACCGAGGGGCTCAGCCCGAAGTGGTTGATGATATCGACATCGATCCCGGGCGCATAGAACCCGGTGCAGCAGGCGACGATCAGATGCGTGACGTCGTCCTTCAGACCGGAGAGGTCGATGCCTTCGAGCGCCTGCGTCGCCAGCACCGGCGCGTTCCGCTCGAAAAAACGCATGCGCTCGAGGGTGCCGGGAAACTGTCCCTGTTGATAGAATCCTCCGGGCTTGAGGAAAAACTCCGGAGGCAGGAACGAGTAGCGGTGATCGATTTGCGCCCGCTCCACCAATCTGCCAATAATCGCCGGCGTCGTTCTTCCTGGCAGCAGCGAGGCCAAGGATTTTGAAAACGTCTGATGCACGTCAAACGGTGGGACGGCGGTGCCGATCCGATTGATGTAGGCGTCTACCATGACTATCCCCCCATTTTATTGCTGGAACTAACATGCAACTTTTGGGCTAACAAGGGCGTGTCCGGTTGAATCCCGCGGCAGCACCGCGCGCGCGCGTCACTTGCCTAGCCAGGGAGCAGCGGCGCGCCAAACAGAGGCAGAAGGTCGTGATCAGCAGCCAACAATCCCGAATGCGTCGGGTCTACCGATTTTCGCGGGGACTGCTGGTCCTCGGACACGCGGTGCCGACGTTGGCGACCGCAGTTGCCGCGACGGCGTTTTTCCTGATCGGCCGCAACGATGCCAGGATCGACCTCGACGCCGCGTTCGTGTTCGTTTCGGTCTATCTCATTCTCTATTCCATCGGTGCGATGAACGACTATTTCGACGAACCGCTGGATCGCGGCGGGGACCGCCAGGAAAAACCTCTGGTTGCAGGTGACCTGTCGCGGACCACGGCGTTGCTGTTGTGGCTGACGACAGGCGTGCTGGGAGTGGCCGCCGGGTATCATTTCAGTTGGCAGGTCGTCGGCATCGCCACGCTCCTGTGGCTCCTGGGTTTCTCCTACAATTTGTGGGCCAAGCCGACGAGCCTGAGCTGGCTTCCCTTCATGGCCTTCTATCCCTCGCTTCCCGTGCTGGGATTCGTCGCGGCGGGAAGGTTCATGCCCGCGCTGCTGCTGGCCTATCCCGTCGGGGCGCTGCTCTCGCTCGGCCTCAACGTGGCGAACACGCTTCCCGATATCGACCGCGACGTCGAGGGGGGAGTGAGCGGTTTCACGCACAAGCTCGGCAAGACGAGGGCGCTCATCGTGCTATGGCTGTCGCTCGCGGCGACGATGATCCTGATGGCATCGAGTACGTGGCTGGTCGGCGGCCGGCCGGGCCTGCTGGCTCCCGGTCTCGGCATTGGCGTGCTCCTCTTGGGCGCGATGATCGCAGATTGGGCGGTGCTGCGATCGCCGGCGAGCCTGAAGCGCACCTTCTATCTCAGCGCCGCCTGCGCCGTGGTCATTGCCTGCGCCTGGGTGGCGAGCCTGCCGTAGTGTCCGCGATGGGCGGCCATCGGCTGGCCGAGCCGGCGACTGCCCGGCCGGCCTCGGAGGTGTCAATTCGCACGTCGACGGTCAGGTTGGTGAGCTGCGCCGTTGCTGCCGGTTCGTCGAGATCGATCCACACCTCGACCACGCGGGCATCGGCGCGGGCCGCAGGATCGACATTCAGAATGTCGTTCTTGAAGATCATGCTGCCGATCCGGACGACCTTGCCGCGGATCGGGTTCGCCAGCGCGCGGCTGCTGATCCTCGCCACCTGGCCCACCTGCACTCTGGCGACATCGGTCTCGTAGACCTCGGCGACCGCGCGCATCCGCTCGGTGTTGCCCATGGCCAGAATCGGACCGGTTGTGATCTCCTCGCCGGGCTTGACCAGGATGTTCAGGATCCGGCCATCGATCGGGGCGACCAGCGTCAGTCGCCGGGCGCGGGCCTCTGCGAGGGCAATCTGGCGCTCGATCGATGCCAACGGAAATTCGGCCTGCATATGCTCGAGCGTGGCACGCGCTATCTTGATCTGCACGCCGGCGTCGATCTTGTGGATCTCGAACTGCAAGCGGAGCTCCGAGAGGCGCGCGCGGGCAGCGTTCAAGCTCGCCTCGTCCTGAAGCACCAGACTATTCTGGTCCTCGGTCTGTCTGCGGGTGCCGGTGCCGCGTGCCATCAGTTGCTGTTGTGCGTCGAGCACGCTTTTGTCGTTGGCGAACTTTGCCTCCAGGCTGGCGATGGTCGCCTCCTGGGCCGCTATGGCTTGCGGCTCCACCTCGAGTACCTGCCTCTGGTGCACTTCCGCGCCTTCGACACGGGCATGGTCGAGTTCGAGTTGAGTGCTGAGCCGCAACCGTGCCTCGTCAAGCCGGCTCTTGAAGACGTCGCGCTGGGCGATCTGCTCGGCATAACCCCCGAGATATCCCAGAACCTGCGACTTCTTCACGAGGTCGCCGCGCTCCACCAGCAGGGAATCGAGTCGGTCAGGCGACAACCCGGCGCCGAGGTTCACGATCTCGCTCGAGGGCTCGATCCGGCCGAGGGCGGCGACCATGTCGCGCGCAACGGCTTGTTCGTCGTGGAGCGCGCTGGTCTGGGTTGCCTCGCTTCTCATGCCATGGAGAATGACGCTCCCCAACACCAGCATCGCCACGCCCGCTGCCGCCACCATCAGATTTCTTGAAGGCCACAAAATACGTTCCTTCCCCCCAAACCGCTCCGTGACCGCGTCGACGAAAGTCGAAAAACGCTAGCGGATGCCCGGATGCTTTGCAATCGCGGCCGGCGCTCGCGAGGCTCGCGGGAGCCTCTCCTAGCGCGCTACGGCATTGACGCATCTCCGGGTTTGGCTCGAATATGGCTTCGGGTTCACCTCCGCTCTCGAGGTGAGGCGGCGGATCCTGAGTTCATGGGAAGGCAAGGCGGTGCATCATGCCAGCGAGGTTTCGTCGGCCGGTCATCCGACCGGGGTCTGTGCTTCTGGCGTTGATATGCAGCGCCGTCAGCCACGCGATTGCCGCGCGCGCCGAAACGCCCAAGCCTGCGGTCGTGGCCCCCGGGCGAATCGTGCGTCTGGGCAACGTGCTGTCGCTCGGCACAGCCGCTTCGGGGATCGTCGCCGATCTTGCGGTCCGCGACGGCATGCGTGTCGAGAAGGGACAATTGCTTGTTCGCATCGAGTGCGCGGATCTCGAGAAAGAGCTGGATGCCAGAAAAGCGAAGCTCGCGGCGGTTGACGCGGTCCTCAAGCGGGTGGAGCACGGGCCCCCGCCGGAGGAACTGTCGATGGCCGCGGCCAATGTCGAAGTGGCGGAAGCCCGCGTAGAGCAGACCGACGCCGCCCTGAAAAGAATGGCGCCGGACGGTCCCACGACGAGCGAGGCGAAGCTGGACGAGGCGAAACGCGATGCCAGGGTCGCGGCGGCCCAACTCGAGGCGTCGCGCGCAAAGCTGTCGCTGCTTCGATCGGGATCGAGGACCGAGGATATCGCGGAGGCAAGGTTTACGCGCGACGCGGCCGAGGCGCTGGTCGGAGAGGTTTCCGCGCGCCTCAGCCGATGCTCCGTGCGCGCGCCGCTCGCCGGCATCGTGCTCGGCACGAAAGTGACGCTCGGCCAATACATCAGTGCCGCAGCACCGCAGACCTTGCTGGAACTGATCGACAATGATCGGCGCGGCGTTCGGGCGGATGTCGATGAGCGGGATGTCGCGAGGATTTGCCTCAAGCAGAACGCCGTGGTGACGGCCGAGAGCTTTCCCGGCGCGCAGGTGGACGTCGTGACGGAGGGCATCAGTGAGACGCTGATGCCGGGTCCCGAGCGCGCAATACGGGAAGTTGCTCTTGCCTCGACCAATAACAGCTTGCGCTGGCCGGTCAGACTTCGGGTGACCGTGAAGTTCAAGGCCTGTCCGGTGGACTAGGCGCCGATGTTCGGTTGCGAAGGGGGCTGGCGCGCGATCGGCCCGGCCGATTTCCTAACAAAAGGTTACGCGGGCGAACGCCGTTGGCGCGCCACGCCGATATGTCCGTGCTGCGCGAAACGACTCGGTAAAGAGTTCTTTGGTAAAACGCCCTAGTTTATAGCAGCAGCTCTGTTTTCGCGCATTTGACCGAAAGTCGAAATGCCCATTGCAACGGGATATCGACATTGCGCCCCGCAGGTCAGAGTGACCTAAATCTTCCGTTCCCGCCGCTCGGTCCAGAGCCGCGCCGGCTGTTGTTGGTGGTAGGCGCACTGACGGTGCTGGTCGCCTGCGGGCCCTGGCTGCCGGGATTGCAGTTCTTCAAGAAATCCTCCGACTATCTGCCGCTGCATACCGGTCTCGAATTCATTTCCATGGCGGTCTCCTTCATGGTGTTCGGGCTCGGCTGGAACCTGCGCCGCCAGGCCGGCAACAGCCACGGCATCGTGCTTGCCGCCACGTTTCTCTCGGTCGCGCTGCTCGACTTCGCCCATACCCTGTCGTTCGACGGGATGCCCGATGTCTTCGGTCCGAGCGGGAGCGAGAAGGCGATCAATTTCTGGCTGATCGGCCGCGCCATCGCCGCGGTCGGACTGGTCGCCGTGGTCTGGCTGCCGGTGCAGACCTGGTCGGCGCGCCGCTGTTGTGCGACGATGACGGCAGCTGTCGCGGTCGTTGTCGCGAGCTGGTGGATCGGATTTTTCCACAGTGCGTGGCTGCCGCGTACGTTCGTTGACGGGCAGGGGCTGACGCCGTTCAAGGTTTATAGCGAGTACGCACTGGCTGCGACCTATCTTGCCGTCGCGCTGGTCCTGGTCGGGCGTGGCGCGCAGCGGCGCGACGTCAATCTGTATTGGCTGGCCGCCGGCGCCTGGGTGCTGGGCCTGTCGGAATTGTTCTTCACGCTGTATGGCCATGTCACCGACCTGTTCAATCTTCTCGGCCATGTCTACAAGGCCGCGGCCTATGTGATGCTGTACCGCGCGCTCTTTGTCGCCGGCGTGCTGGCTCCCCACCGTTTCCTCAGGCAGAAGGAAACGGAGCTGAAATATCTCGCGCAGCATGATTCCCTGACCGGACTGCCGAACCGGCTGCTTCTGATCTCGCGCCTCAAACAGGCCGTCGATCGCGCCCGCCGCGTCGGCGAGCAGGGCGCATTCCTGTTCCTCGATCTCGACCATTTCAAGAACGTCAACGACAGTCTCGGACACGGCGCCGGCGATGAACTGCTCCAGCTGGTCGCCACGCGGCTGCAGGGCCGGCTGCGCGATACCGACTTGCTGGCGCGGATGGGTGGCGACGAATTCGTCGTGCTGATGGCGCAAGTCGCGCGGCCGCAGGTCGCCGCCGGCCTTGCTCAGTCCCTCATCGAAGCCCTGAAGGAGGTGTTCGTGCTCGCCGGCCGGCAGGAGGTCTATATCGGCACCAGCATCGGCATTTGCATCTTTCCCAATGACAGCGAATCCGTCGATCAGATCATTCGCAATGCCGACGCCGCGCTCTATCAGGCCAAGAGCGGCGGCCGCAGCGCCTTCCGGTTCTACACCGAGGCGCTGACCGTTGCGGCGAATGCCCGCGTCGAAATGGAATCCGCGCTGCGCCGCGGCCTGCAGCGCGGCGAATTCCTGCTGCACTACCAGCCGCTGGTGTCGATGTCGGACTGCCGCATCGTCGGGGTCGAGGCGCTGGTACGCTGGAATCCGCCGGGCGGCGAATTGATTCCCGCCGCCAGCTTCATTCCCGTCGCGGAGGAAACCGGCCTCATCATTCCTCTCGGCGAATGGGTATTGCGCGCCGCCTGCGCGCAGATGAAGCTCTGGCTCGACGCCGGAATGGCGCTGGACACCATGGCGGTGAACCTGTCGCCGCACCAGTTCGCGCGCCCCAGGATCCACGAGACGATCGGCGGCATCCTCGCCGACACCGGACTGCCCGCCCGTTATCTCGAGCTGGAGATCACCGAAGGCAGCCTGATGGAATCCGGTTCCGACGTCGAAAGGAAACTGAACGCGCTGAAGGCGCTCGGCGTGCGGCTGGCCATCGACGATTTCGGGACCGGCTATTCGTCACTGGCCTATCTCAAGCGCTTTCCGGTCGACAAGCTCAAGGTGGATCAGAGCTTTGTCAGGGATATTCCCGATAACCGGACCGGCATGGAGATCACCGCGGCGGTGGTCGGGCTTGGCCGGGCGCTGAACCTCGAGGTGCTCGCGGAGGGCGTCGAGACCGAAATCCAGCTCGCTCATTTGCGTCAACTCGGGTGCGACACCGCGCAGGGATATCTGCTTGCCAGGCCGATGCCGGCTTCCGACATTGTCGACCTCGTGGGCGGTTCGGTGGCCTCGCTGAAAATGGCGAGCCATTTCAGGAATGCGCTGCAGCTCGCCGCGGCGGGGTCGGTTGAGCAGGCCGAACTTCTGTCGATTCGTATCCAGCGGTACTAGAGCCTGACCGGTTCCGATTGAATCAGAACCTTCTTCACGCGAACCGGTAATCAGTTCGATCGAAACGCTCCAGGCGCGGCGCGCGGCTGCGGCCCGCTGGCGATGGCCTTCAAGATGCCTGCCGCGCCGGCTCCGCCGGCTCATCCAGCTCGTGCCGGCTTCCGAAGCTCGCGGACCCTTCCGGAACGATGGGCGGGTTCGCGGTGGTGTGAGCATCGCGGCGGGCTTCGTAGAACTCGAGCACCCGTTTTGCGGTCTGCGCCTCGAGCCGCTCGTAATCATCGCGCGCCCGGTTGAGGTCCTTTTCCGACATCCTGCGGTCCGCAGCCGTCATCAGCAGGAGAGCCTTGACCGTGGACCAGGAGCAGCCGGCGGCCTTGGCGATGACCTGCACCACGCCGGGGTTTTCGTTGAGGATCGCCCGTTCGGCCATCTCGATGGGACAGCAAGCGAGAACCGACAGGGCCACTGCCGCCTGTTCGAAGTTCTGCGCGCGCGCGGCCGCATGAACATTGCCTTCGCTGAGTTCATGCCAGTTCTGCAGCCGCTTCACCCTCGACTTCGCACGGGCGTGATCCGGCGACTGCTTGCGGATCTCCTGATTGATGTCGTCGATCACCTCGGTGACCGCATCCTGCACGGCATCGGCAAGCCGCGGGTTCGCGGCCACGATCCTGGCGCTGACGGAAGCGGAGGCGGTTTCGAGAAGTTTCAGGAAGTGATGGCGCGGAATGTCGTGCCGCATCCCGACATGCAGCGCGAGCTGGGCGTCATTGCCGGCCCGCGCGACGAGCTCGCGGAAGCTGCCATCCGAAAAGCGGGCGCCGGCATTCTGCGCAACGGTATGGACGACGGTCGGTTCGCCGCGCTCGATCAGGATTTCGGTGATGACTTCGCTGATGGTTCGACGTCTGGCGATGGCGTGAAGGTGGTCCTGGCCCTGGGTCCGGGCGTTGACGATAAGATCGGAGTCGTTCAATGCCGTCGAGCCGCTGAGAACCGGACCCGCCACGGCGATAGCGTCGTCCGCGGCAAATGCCCGAACCAGCGCGGTCGGTGCATCGGGGAGGGTTGCGAGATGGAGCGAGAGCTTGGTCCGGGTTTCCAGCTCGATCACGGCGACGAGGGTCTTGAACACCTCGTCGAACAGCTCGATCTGCTGCTTTGAATGGCGACCGGAGCCGGCGACGAACAAATCGGTAATCCGCGTGAGCGCCCTTAACTGCCTTTTCGTAAGCCCGGATACCGTTGTGTTCTGAATTTCATCGATCAGAGAAGAGAACGTTGTCATGGCTGTCGGTCTCTCAGACGTTTTCGCGTTTGGGATAGGAAGACAAGAGAATGATGGTCTTTTGTTACCGGCTACGCGTGAAAATAACTGGCTCCAGTTGGCTCACAGATGATTTAAATTGTTGCGACTTGAAAACGTCCGCAGCCGGCCGTTCCGGGCGCACGGAGGCTGAATTCGATCCCTTCGGTCTTGGGCCGCCGGCAGGCGATCCATATCGTAGGGTTAACGTTTAACCTTGCTCGCGAGACGCTCGTTGAACGAGACGAGATTGATCATCGCTCTCTGATGGGTGCCGCGGCCGATCTCCTCGATCTCGTCGTACGCCGATACCTTGAACTCGACACGCTTTCCGTCGACCGCGGTGACCTCCGCTTCGGCGCGAACGGTGTGGCCGACCGGCGTCGCGGCAAGGTGGCGGACATCGATCGCGGTGCCGACCGCGCTCTCGCCCGGCTCGAGATAGGACCGGATCGCGTTGAGGGCGGCGTTTTCCATGATCAGGATCATCACGGGGGTTGCCAGCACCGGTGGCAGTATCGCGTCCTTGAATTGATTGGCGAGATGCCCGGGCTCCACGCGCAGCGTGAACGCTCCCTTCGCTCCCGGCGGAATCTGGCGCATTTTGCTGTCTCCGGCCACTGCCGCTCACTGATAAACCGGTTTCGCGTCTGCTCCCATTAAACAGCCGTTTAGGGTATTCGTTCCGGCTTCCCCGTCGACCCCCTTACGATCAGCACAGGCTCCAGCACCACACGCTCGCGCCGCGCGGCCGGGGCGGCGATCGCGTCGAGCAACAGGCGTGCGGCCTGGTTGCCCATCTCGCGCTGCGCGATGCGAACGGTGGTCAGGGGCGGCGACAGCATATCCACGTAAGGCATGTCGTTGTGCCCGACCACCGAGACGTCGGAGGGGCATTTCAGGCCGCGCTCGCCGATCGCGTCGTAGATGCCGAGCGCGAGCATGTCGTTGGCGGCGACGATCGCGGTCGGCGGCCTCTCGCGATCGATCAGGCGCAGCGCCGCCAGCCGGCCTTCGTCGCGCGTATAGGCGCGCGCGGTCTCGATCAGGGTGTTTTGCGCCGATAGCCCCGCGCGGGCCGCGGCGGCCTTGAAGCCGGCACGGCGCAGCGCACCGGTCGAAACATCCTGAGGGCCGGCGATATGGCCGAGGCGGCGGTGGCCCAATCCCACGAGATGATCGACCGCGAGCCGCATGCCCGCTTCGTCGTCGGTGACGACCGCCGGCAGTTTTCGCGCGGAGTCGCTGCGGTTGACCAGCACCACCGGAATCGAGGCGGCGAGGCAATGGCCGACTACGGGATCGTTCAGCACCACGGTCGCCAGCACCAGGCCATCGACGCCGCGCGCGATCAGTCTGTCGACCAGTTCCCGTTCGCGCGAGGGATCGGGCCCGACGTCGACGACGATCGTGGCATATCCCTCAGCGGCGAGCGTCTCGGTGACGCCGCTCAGGATCGGCGGGAAGCCGGGGTCGGCGATGTCGGGGGCGAGCACGCCGATCAGGCCGCTTCGTCCGGTGCGCAGGCCGGCCGCGGTCACGTTCGGTTGATAGCCCAGCGCCGCCGCGGCGGCGCGGATGCGCTTCGCAACGTCAGGCGCGACCAGGTGGCTCATCGCCGGGCTGAGCGCGCGCGACACGGTCGAGGGATGCACGCCGCATCTTTCCGCGACATCCTTGATCGTCGGACGGGAAGCAGGCGCGCTGCGCGCGCCTTTTCCCGTCACGGTTCGGTTTTTCTGTACCACTCGAAGATCGTCCCAATGCTCCAAAGCCCGGCAGCGGGCATAGCAGCCCGCCGGCGCGCCCTTGACAGATGCCACTAAAACCCTTTATGCAATCGATTGCAACAACTCCAGCCGGTCATCCCCCATGAATGTTTCGAACGCGCTCAAGCCGCACCTCATTCGCCCCGAGCATCTCGAGCCGCATTGGCGCTGGGACCGGGCGATCCCGTCACACGGCCATATGTCGGTCGATTTCGAACGCCGGATCGATTTCGACCGGCTGCGCCATTACCGCCTGGCCCGCGCGCGGAAGGCGCTGAAGGCGTCGCAGTGCGGCGCGCTGTTGCTGTTCGACGTCAACAACATCCGCTACGTCTCCGGCACCAAGATCGGCGAGTGGGAGCGCGACAAGCTCTGTCGCTTTGCGCTGCTGGCCGGCGACGGCGAGCCGATCGTGTGGGATTTCGGTTCGGCGGCGGTGCATCACCGCATCAATTGCGACTGGCTGGTGCCGGATAATTGCCGCGCCGGCATGCTCGGGATGCGCGGCACGGTGCCGCCGTCGGTCGGGCTGATGAAGGCCCATGCCGAGGAAGTCATGAGCCTGTTGCGCGCGGCCGGCGTCGCCGACATGCCGGTCGGCGTCGATATCGCGGAAACCGCGATGTTCTTCGAATTGCAGAAGGCTGGTATGAAGGTCGTCGACGGCCAGCAGGTGATGCTGGACGCGCGCGAGATCAAGAACATCGACGAGATCATGCTGCTGAACCAGGCCGCCGCCATGGTCGACGGCGTCTACCATTCGATCTACGAGGCGCTGAAGCCCGGCGTGCGCGAGAACGACATCGTCGCCCTTGCCAACAAGATGCTCTACGAGATGGGTTCTGACGACGTCGAGGCGATCAACGCGATCTCCGGCGAGCGCTGCAATCCGCATCCGCATAATTTCACCGACCGCATCCTGCGCCCCGGCGACCAGGCCTTCTTCGACATCCTGCAGTCCTATCAGGGCTATCGCACCTGTTATTATCGCACCTTCAATATCGGCCGCGCCACGCCGGTGCAGCACGACGCCTACAAGAAATGCCGCGAATGGCTCGATGTCGCGATCTCGCTGATCAAGCCGGGCGTCTCGACCGACACCGTGGCGAGCGTCTGGCCGAAGGCCGAGGATTTCGGTTTCCCCAACGAGATGGCGGCGTTCGGCCTGCAGTTCGGCCACGGCCTTGGCCTGGCGCTGCACGAGCGCCCGATCATCTCGCGGCTGGTGTCGCTGGAAAATCCGATGGAGATCAAGACCGGCATGGTGTTCGCGCTGGAGACCTATTGCCCGGCGAGCGACGGCTTTTCGGCCGCCCGCATCGAGGAGGAGGTCGTCGTCACCGACAAGGGTTGCCAGGTGATCACGCTGTTCCCCGCCGAAGAGCTGCCGATCGCCAATCGCTACTGAGGCGGTAGAGAATTAGAGACCGTCATTGCGAGCGAAGCGAAGCAATCCATAGACGCAAAGAAAGTGTGGATTGCTTCGTCGCTGCGCTCCTCGCAATGACGGCAATCTGGCCTCGCGCTGTTGACCGCAATGAACAATCAGGAGAAGAAAATGGCAAAGCATTCACTCGGCTGGATCGGCATGGGACGGATGGGCTATCCGATGGCCGAGCGGCTGCTGAAGGCCGGCAATTCCGTTGCGATCTGGAATCGCACGCGCGCCAAGGCCGAACCGCTGGCCAAAAAGGGCGGACAGATCGTCGATCACCCGAATGAGCTTTCGGGCAAGGACATCGTGTTCACGATGGTGTCGACGGGCAAGGATCTCGAACAGGTCTATTTCGGTGAGAACGGACTCGTCGCGAGCGCCTCAGGTCCGCGCCCAAAAATCCTGGTCGACTGTTCCTCGATCGGGGTCGAGCAGTCGGAGGCGATCCGCGCCCGGCTGAAGCAACTGGGTTGCGAATTCGTCAGCTCCCCGGTCTCAGGCAACGGCAAATGCGTCAAGGCCGGCAAGCTCTCCACGGTCGTGTCCGGCCCGAAGGCGGCATTCGACCAGGTGCAGCCTTATCTGGCGACCATCGCGGCCTCCGGCGTCTCCTATGTCGGTGAGGGCGAATTGTCGCGCATCTGCAAGATCGCGCATAACGTCTTCCTCGGCGTCGTGATCCAGAATCTCGCCGAGATCACCATTCTGGCGCAAAAGGCCGGCGTGCCGCGCCACGCGTTCCTCGACTTCATGAACGCCAGCGTGCTCGGCTCGACCTTCACGAAGTACAAGAGCAATGCGCTGGTCAATCTCGACTGGACCACGACGTTTACGCCGGCGCTGTTGCGCAAGGATCTCGATCTCGGCCTGAAGGCCGCGCGCGATCTCGACGTCGCCATGCCGGTGACGGCGGCAACCCGCGAGGCGCTGCAGAGCCATTTCGGCGCCGCGACGCTGAAGCCGGATCCGGCCGCGCATCTGGAAAAGGATTTTGCCGCACTGCTGGAAACCGTCGCGCTCGCCGCAGGCATCAAGCTTTCGCCCGAAAACGTGCCGATGCCGACCGGGCTGGAGACAGAGGGCTAGCGAATTTACCGGTTCGGTGGCTTCATCCCTCGAGACACGGCGATGACGCCGCTCCTCCAGCGATAACGGCGAAGCCGTTGCGCAGGGATGAGGTCTTGGACCCTCGTGGTCAGGAGCGCGGGCCGCGCCGCGCGTCTCGAACCACGCGGTCGTCGAGGGGGATCATCGATATGGCAAATGCGCGAAAAACTGAGAGTCTCGAGGCGGGAGATCGGGCGCGCCTTCGAGCAGATGATCCCGTTCAATCGCGTGCTCGGTTTGAAGATCGACTCGCTCGATCCCAGAGCCCCGCGCCTGAGGTTCGACATGCGGCCCGAGCTGGTGGGCAATCCGGTCCGCCAGATCCTGCACGGCGGCGTGATCTCGGCGACGCTGGACGTGGTCGGCGGCCTCGCCATCGCGCTCGCCTCATTCGCCAAGAACAGTGAGAAGAAGGCCGAAGGGGCGCCGCGGCATTTCCCCGACATCGGCACCATCGACCTGCGCATCGACTATCTGCGGCCGGGCCGGGGCAAATATTTCATCGCCACGGGGCGCGTCGTGCGGCTCGGCGGCCGCGTCGCGGTAGTCCATATGGAACTCGTCAACGACACCGACGAGCAGATCGCCACGGGTTCGGCGGCCTATATCGTCGGCTGACGGCAGCGCCCGGTCATTTCAGCGGCGAGCGGAAATCGATCGCGCGCAGGATCACGCCGGGCGGATTGCCTTCCAGTTCGACGTCGCTGAATTTCCGCGCCGCGCGCGCCTCGATGCGGTCGCGCAGCCGCAGGAATTGCTCCTCGCGCTGCGCCGGCGGCGTCCGCGAGGTGCCTTCCAGCTGGTCCATCGCGTCGGTCGAGATCGCGCAGGCGACGCTGGCCTGGTCGTTCTTCATCGTGAACACCACGACCATGCGGTTGAAGTCGTATTCCTGAAAGCGGCTTTCGGTGAGCGCCATGTTGGAGCCTCCTCGATTTGGGCGGCGAGCGGTTGTCAGAACTTCTTCCTGGCCGGCGGCGGATTGAGCTCGGCGATTTTCGAAAGGCAGTCTTCCTGCGTGGTGTGGGGCCCGGTGACGAAGGTGCCGCTCACCTTGGTAGAGTACCAGCCCGATTCGACGCCGAGACGCAGCGACTCTTCGGATTTGACGTGACGCGCGGAAAGAATCTGCATGGAGTTTCCTTGGATGTGAGGGGTTGGCAGCGGCGCTGAACGCGGGGAGCAGTTTCAATGATGGTCGGATGCGGGGTCAATGCGATGCGACCGCGTCGGCCTGCTGCGCATCGGAAAGATCGACCGAACTGATGGAAAGCATCTCGGTGGAATGATGGTGCGGCGGCGCGCCGGGAACCATGATCATGGTGGCGACGCGGCGGAAGCACGGAAACGACAGGCCTTCGATCAGTTCCTCATCGGTCACGACTTCGTACGCTCCAGCCGGGATCAGGCGATCGATCCCCTTGATCCGGAACGGATGATTGAATGTCACCGTTTCCCGTCGCGACCTCGTCAAGATGATCTTTCCGCGCTGGCGCGGGCACCGGCCGATTCAATGAGAATTGAACCGCTTTCGCGCTCTTTCGCCGGCAACTTGTTGCAAAACGCCTGTTCGCGGCTCGAAACACGGCCTTGCATACGGCCCGAGGCGAACGACGATCACCGTGCGCCTTTCGAGCCCAAATAGCCATGAATTTCTTTCAGGCAGAGGTCCGCGCCCGTCGCCCCTCGATCGGATAGGCCGGATCGTTGTAGCCCGGCGTCGACGGATGGCCCGGCGCCACCAGGCGATCGATCAGCGCTTCGTCTTCGGCGGTAAAGCGATAATCGAGCGCGCGCAAATAATCGTCCCATTGCGCTTCGGTGCGGGGACCTGCGATCACGCCGCTGACGAAGGCGGAGTTCAGCACCCAGGATACCGCGAATTGCCCGGCGGTGATGCCCCTGGCTTCCGCATGCTGCTTGATCTCTTGCGCCAGCTTGAGGGATTCCGGCCGCCACTCCGTCTGCATCATGCGGGTGTCCTTGCGGCCGGCGCGCGTCTCCTTGTCGGGCTCGGCGCCGGGGGCGTATTTGCCGGTGAGGACGCCGCGCGCCAGCGGGCTATAGGGCACGATGCCGAGGCCGTAGAAATGACAGGCAGGGAAATGCTCGACCTCGGGCATGCGGTTCATCGCGTTGTAATAGGGCTGGCTGACCACCGGGCGGTCGATGCCGAGCCGATCGCAGATGTTGCAGATTTCGGCGACCCGCCAGGCGCGATAGTTCGAGACGCCGAAATAGCGCACCTTGCCTTGCCGCAGCAGTTCGCCCATCGCGCGCACGGTTTCCTCCAGCGGCGTCGAATGGTCCTCCTTGTGCAGGTAATAGATGTCGATGTGGCCGGTGCCGAGCCGCTTCAGGCTCTCTTCCGCCGCCTGCAGCACCCAGCGGCGCGACAGTCCGCCGCGGTTGGGATCGTCGCCCATGGAATTGGCGAGCTTGGTCGCGACCACCCAGTCGTTGCGGCTGTTGGAAATCGCGCGGCCGACCACCTGCTCCGAATTGCCGCCATTATAGGCGTCCGCGGTATCGATGAAATTGATGCCGGCCTCGCGCGCCTTGGCGACGATCCGCGTCGAGGTCGCCTCATCGGTCGGCCCGCCGAACATCATGGTTCCCAGGCAGATCGGCGAGATCTTCAGGCCGCTGCGGCCGAGTGGACGGTATTGCATCGGTTGGGTCCTTTCTTCGTCCCCTCGCCCCGGACTTGCGGGGAGAGGACGCAGGCGGCCTAACGCCGCCGTTCTCAAAAGAAGAACGCCGATGCGAAGCATCGGCTATGGTGAGGGGCTGTCGCCGCAGATGCGACAGCAGTTACGCGGCGGCTCACCCGGATCGCATCTGCGATGCGATCGACCTCGCCCCGCAAGCGGGGCGAGGTTGAGGGAAGCCCCTTGTCCCTCACTCGTTCTTCAATATCTTAAACACGCCGCTGGCCATGGCGATACAGCGTTTGTCGACGGTGATTTCCGTGGTGATGAAGATCAGGCTGCGGGTCGAGCGGACCACGTGCGGTTTTGAAATCAGGGTCTCGCCGATCTTGCCGGCCTCGACGAAATGGGTGTCCATCTGGACCGTCGCCAGCGTCGGCTTGCCGGAGACGTATCGCGCGGTCATGCCGCAGGTGCGGTCCGCAAACGTCATCAACACCCCGCCCTGCACCAGGCCGCGGCGGTTATGGTGCTTGTCCTGCGCTACAAGCGCATATTCGTGCGCGCCGTCGACCAGACGTTGCCACAGCGGCCCGACCAGATGCAGGAAGCCGGCGGTCTCGACGATGGTCCAGCCGTCGGATTTGAGCTTTGCCGCGGCTTTATCGGTCATTTCCTGAACTTCCAGCTTGCTGAAAACGGTTTGAAAACTTCAACGTCGTTTCATCAATCGGCGACGTGGTGTAGTCAAGCGGCATGGCCCTTCCATTTGACGATACCACCCGGCGGAATATCGCAGAGCGCTGCGCGGCATTCGCCCGGCTGCCGGATGCCGAGACGCTGCCGGAGCTGAAGCGGGCGGCGGTTGCCATCACGTTGATCGGCGCCGACGAGCGCGCCGCGGCAACGGCGCTGCTGCTGACGCGGCGCGCCGCGGGTTTGCGCACGCACCGCAGTCAATGGGCGCTGCCGGGCGGACGCTGCGACAGCGGCGAAACGCCGGTCGAAGCCGCGCTGCGCGAATTGCACGAGGAACTCGGCCTTGCGCTTCTGCCCGGCTCGGTGCTGGGCCTGCTCGACGATTACCCGACCCGCTCGGGCTATCTGATCACCCCGGTCGTGGTGTGGGCGGCCGCGGGCGGCGAGATATCGCCCAACCCGCAGGAGGTCGCGTCGGTGCACCGGATCGGGCTCGACGCGATCGAGCGGCCTGAGGCCTTCGATTTCACCGTTATCCCGGAGAGCACGCGGCGGGTGATCCGCTTCCATCACGACAGCGGCATCATTCATGCGCCGACGGCGGCGCTGATCTATCAGTTTCGTGAGGTGCTGGCCGGCCGCGATACCCGCGTCACCGAGCTGGAACAGCCGGTGTTTGCCTGGAAGTAGCCTTTGTTTCGGCTACAAGGAGCGGATGTCCGGTCAACCGATTCGCTTCACAAGATTTTTCGCGCTCGCGCTGCTTGCGATCGGCTCGCAGGCCATGGCGATGGATGCCGTGCCGGTGCCGGCCGCAATTTCCGGCGCGATGGCGCAGGCGGCCTCGCCGCAGGCGATCGCCGAATACCGCCGCAAGCTGAAAGAATATCAGGAAGCGCGCGCGGCGTTCGACGAGCAAGCCGGCGCCTATTGGAATTCCATCGCCGAGAAACGGCGTGGCCGCAACGCCAAGCGGCGCGAGCATCTGGCGATCGGGCCTGATGACTATGTGTTGACGCAGCCGCCGGTCTATGCCGGCCCGAAACGGCCGGTGAATCCGGAGCCCGAGCCCGCGCGTCCACCCCGCGAGCGCAAATATATTCCGGTGGTCGCCGATCTGCTTAAAGCCGCTTCCGAGCATTTCCAGTTCACGCCGCAGCGGCCATCGAGCGAACTCGAGTTCAAGCGCGCCTATGCCCGCGTCGCTTTGGCAGCCGGGCTGACGCGCGAGCAGGCGGTGCGGATCTATGCGTTCGAGACCGGCGGCAACGGCAATCACGACATGCAATCGGGACTGGAATACTCGCGGCAGGCGCGCGCGATCTCCACCGCGATCGGCTATAACCAGCTGCTCACCACCAACAGCGTCGAACTGGTCGCCGAACAGGGCCGCGAACTCGTCCGCGCGCTCACCGAGAAGGCCGCGCAATTGTCCGGCGCCGCGCGCAGCGCGATGGAGCACAAGATCGCGGCGCTGAAGCGGATGGTGGCGCTGGCGCGTTCGGTGCCGGACGAGTGGGCGCAGCACGAGAAGCTCGGCGATACGCCGCAGGGATGGGCGATCCATGCCATGGTGCTGGATATCGATGTCGGCCCGCTGCTGCAGACCCACAAGCTCCTGACCTCGGTGATCTTCGCGCGCGCCAAGGGCTACACCAAGCCGCTCACCGCCGCCGAACTGGAGATGATGAACCTGACCGGCGACTCCACCGGGCTCGATATGGTGACGATGCCGCAGGCGCTGCGCGAGCAGGTCCCGACCTCGAATTTCTTCCAGCGCTCGGGCTACGAGCGCAATCCGGTGGCGATCCGCCACAACACGGTGGCCAAACTGCTCGCGATCACCGACGCCAGGATGGACAGCAACAGCCGTCTGCCGGGCGCGAAGGAACTGGCGGCGGCGTTTTAGCGCCTGACCGGTTCCGATTGAATCAGAACCGAGGCTCGATATTCCTGGTTTCACGAATTCTAGCTGCGCGAGCCGGCTTCCATCCGGGATCGAGTCTGGGACAAACTTTCCTCGAAAACGCCAAGGCGTCAGTTGTCCGACCCGAACATGAACTTGCCGCCGCCTTCAAGGAACGGCCCGGTCCGCATGTAGAGCTGTCCGTTCTGGCCGATGAAGAACAAGGTGCCCTTGGGCACCTTCTTGGCGCCCTTGAGCAACAGCCCGGCATTGTTGGTGCCCATCTTGTAGGAAAAGGTCTTGCCGTCCTTGTCGTAGCCATAGCCCATGTCGGGCTTCAGCTCCCAGGGCGTCGGCTTGGCGTCTTCCGCGAACGCGGCTGTCGTTGATGCGGAGCTCGCCAGCGCTGTCAGCGCGGCCGCCATCAAAATGGCTTTGGTCGAAAATCCCGTCATCCTGCATGCTCCCCGGCGATTGGTATGGAAAAGATAAGTCGCATCGGCGCCCCGCCAATTCCCGAACAAATCACGAACGTCGATGTCGCGTCAATACGACGAACCGGTTTGCGGCCAGACGCGCATTCAAGACTTTGGGATTTCCCGTTGTTCGCTTCGCGACTATGTTCCGGTTTGGCGCTAGAAGATGCGACTGCAGAATAAGCCATAGGGATGATTCGGATGAACCACGTCATGAAAATTTGTTTTGTTGTCGCGTTGAGCGTGGTGGCGCTGGTTCCCGTTGCCCGGGCGGACGAATTCAAGCTCTCCAACAACCAGAGAATTTCCTGCAGCCGCGGCCTCGCCCCCGGCAAGCTCAACACCGCGACCTGCAAATCCTACACCTACATCTTCAACGTCAAGACCTCGGAATATTTCCGGTGCCAGGTCAGCCTGGCGCTGACGCGCGACAACAAGGAAGTCATCAACGTCCAGACCGACGGCGGCTGCACCAGGAAGCCGCGCATCTTCGACACCGACTCCAGTTACTCGTTCGATGCCACCGAAACCGAGCCGCCGAACACCAATTCGTTTTTCGGTCCTGGCGGCTACTCGATCTGGGCGAGCGACAACACCGCGCAGAAGGTCCGCGGCTGCATCACCATCTCGTCCGGCCTCGGCTCCGACATCTCGAAATGCCTGGACATGACGTTTCAATGAAAGGCGTCGGCTGATCTGAGATCCAGCCGGGCCGCATGATTTGGAGCGGCCGCTCGGCTGCCGCGAGGCGATGCTGCAATCTGACGCGCATCGTTCCGGCGTGATGCCAGCGAAGTTGGCGGCCTTGCCCCGCTTCCCGGGCTTCACCGTGGGAACCGCTTTTGCCGGCCCGAACGGCTGTTTCCGCAACCCTGTTGACCGATGGGATGGCTTGACCCGGCGCCTTGCGCCGTCCAATTTCCCGGCGGTTTCTGGGGAGAATAATCATCATGAATTTGAAATTGATCGCCGCCGCCGCGGCGATGGCGGTGGTTTTGACGGCGCCCGCGGCGCGGGCGCAAGCGTTTATTAACGTACTGACCGGCGGCACCTCCGGCGTGTATTACCCGCTCGGCGTCGCCATCGGAAAAATCTACAGCGACAAGATTCCGGACGTGAAGACCCAGGTGCAGGCCACCAAGGCGTCGGTCGAGAACCTGATCCTGCTGCAGCAGGGCCGCGGCGAGATCGCGTTCGCACTCGGCGATTCGCTGAAGGCCGCATGGGAAGGCGACGAGGAGGCGGGCTTCAAGTCCAAGCTGGACAAGCTGCGCACCATCGGCGCGATCTATCCGAACTACATCCAGATCGTCGCCACCGCCGACAGCGGCATCAAGACGCTGGCCGACCTCAAGGGCAAGAGCCTCTCGGTCGGCGCGCCCAAGTCGGGCACCGAACTCAACTCGCGCGCGATCCTGGCCGCGGCGGGATTGAGCTACAAGGACATCGGCAAGGTCGAATACCTGCCGTTCGCCGAATCCGTCGACCTGATGAAGAACCGGCAGCTGAACGCGACGCTGCAATCGGCCGGCCTCGGGGTGGCTTCGCTTAAGGATCTCTCCGCCTCGACCGAGATCAGCGTGGTGTCGGTTCCCAAGGAGGTAGTCGACAAGATCGGCCCGCCGTTCAAGCCGGTCATCATCCCCGCCAACACCTATGCCGGCCAGGACAAGGACGTGCCGACCGCGGCGGTGATCAACTATCTCGTGACCAGTTCCGCGGTGTCCGACGATCTCGCCTATCAGATGACAAAACTGATCTACGAGTCGCTGCCGGAACTGGCCAACGCGCACGCGGCCGGCAAGGAGATCAAGCTGGAGAACGCCGCGAGCGGCAGTCCGGTGCCGCTGCATCCCGGTGCGATCCGCTATTACAAGGAAAAGGGCCTGATCAAGTAGGACCGCCACGGACGCGCGGCGCGCTGACGGGCGTCGCGCGTCCGCGATGCCCGGCCATTCGGCATTTTCAAGCAAATTTAACTTTTTGGCTCATTGGGCGGCCCATGGTCGTGCGTCGATGGTATAAAGGCGGCGCTGGATTTGGGTGCCGGGGAATGACAAGAAATGCTGAAGGCTGTGGACGCTGAGGCGCCCGTCAAGGTCGAATTCGACAATTTCGAGCATGGATTCCCGGAAGGTTTTGGCCCCGGCCGGTGGGGACACCTGGCCTACGCCGTAGGCATCGTGTTCGCGGCATTCCAGCTCTATGTCGCGGCCTTCAACTATTTTCCGAGCCAGGTGGTACGCGGCGTTCACGTCGGTTTCCTGATCCTGATGACGTTCGGCCTGATCGGCAACTTCACCGCCAAAAGCAATGCCGGCCGTGCGGCCGGCTGGCTGATCGGCGTCGTCGGATTTCTGTGCGGACTGTATCAGTGGATCTTCTACGCCGACCTGATCGCGCGCGACGGCGATCCGACGCGGCTCGACCTCGCGGTCGGCACCTTGCTGGCGGTCCTGATTTTCGAGGGCACGCGGCGGCTGATGGGCCTGGCGCTGCCGCTGATGTGCGGCGCCTGCATCCTCTACTGGTTCTTCGGTCAGTATCTGCCCGCGCCGTTCAATCATCGCGGCTACGGCTTCGACCAGATCATCAGCCATCTCGCCTACGGCACCGAAGGTTTTTACGGCGTGCCGATCTACGTCTCGGCGACCTATATCTTCCTGTTCATTCTGTTCGGCTCGTTCCTGGAACATGCCGGGATGATCCAGCTGTTCACCGACGTCTCGCTCGGCCTGTTCGGCGGCACCCGCGGCGGACCCGCCAAGGTCGCGGTGTTCGCCTCGGGCATGATGGGAACGATCTCGGGCTCCGGCGTCGCCAACGTCGTCACCGTCGGCCAGTTCACGATTCCGCTGATGATCAGGTTCGGCTACCGCCGCGCGTTTGCCGCCGGCGTCGAGGCGACCGCCTCGATGGGCGGACAGATCATGCCGCCGGTGATGGGCGCGGTCGCCTTCATCATGGCCGAGACGCTGGGCGTCGAATACGCCGTCATCGTCAAGGCCGCGGTGATTCCGGCGATCCTCTATTTCGCCTCCGCGTTCTGGATGGTGCATCTGGAAGCCGGCAAGCACGGCCTCGTCGGCATGAAGCGCTCGGAAATCCCGAGCGCCTGGAAGGCGCTGGTGGCGCGCTGGTATCTGGTGTTGCCGTTGGCGGCGCTGGTCTACATGCTGTTTCAGGGCTTCACGCCGCTCTATGCCGGCAGCATGGGGCTGGCGCTGACGGTGGCGCTGATCCTCGGCGCCAGCATCACGCTCGGCTTCTCCAATCAAGTGTTGCGCTACGTCTTCTGGATCGGGCTTGCGCTGGTCGTCGCCGCGGTGTCGCACCAGGGCGTGGAGATCGTTCCGGTGGCAGGCGTGGTCGCCGCCCTCGTGTTGGTGTCGGCGCTGACGCGCGGCGGCCGGGCGACGCTCGTGGCATGCCGCGATTCGCTCGCCGACAGTTCCAAATCCGCGCTGACCGTCGGCATGGCCTGCGCCATCGTCGGCACCATCATCGGCATGATGTCGCAGACCGGTGTCGGCACCATCTTCGGCAGCTGGGTCATCGGGCTCGGGGCCAAGAGCCTGTTCCTCGCGCTGGTCATGACCATGCTGCTGTCGATCCTGCTCGGCACCGGCATCCCGACCATTCCGACCTATATCATCACCGCGGCGCTCGCCGCGCCGGCGTTGGCGAAACTCGGCGTGCCGCTGATCGAGAGCCACATGTTCGCCTTCTACTACGGCATCATGGCGGACCTCTCGCCGCCGGTGGCGCTGGCGGCGCTGGCGGCCGCGCCGATCGCCAGGGAAAACCCCGACAAGATCGGCTGGGAGGCGATGCGGATCGCGCTCGCCGGCTATGTGATTCCCTTCATCTTCGTCTATTCGCCGGCGCTGATGCTGCAGCCCGGCGATCCCATGGCCGCCGAGATTGGATTCTACGGCGCGGTGGCGCTGGCGACCTTCAAGGCGCTGGTCGCTATCGCCCTGTTCGGCATGGTCGCGATCGGCTTCCTGTTTTCGAGGATGACGCTGGCCGAACGTGTCGTCGCGCTGCTCGCGGCGCTTTGCCTGCTCGGCGATTTCCGTTTCAGCGACACCCTGGGTTTCGCGCTGACGTCAGCGATCGTGTTCTGGCAATGGACGCGGCGCCCGCGCCGAGCGGCGGCGCCGGCTTGAGCCTTTGCCTCGCATCGCTTGGCGTGGTGAAGACGCTGTCGGTCGCCGCGTTCACGCTGGTGTGGACGCACTCCGTCGAAAAAGTCGACTGGCAGGAAGATTGGCGCGTCACCCCCAATGGGCTGCAGCTGGTGCAGGCGCGGGTCAAAGGCTCGGGCGCCGGCATGGAGCCGCCGCCGGAGGCGCGGCTGATCGACGGTTGGTTTCAATGGCAGCCACAGCGCGCGCCGATGCCTGAAGTGGTGCTCGGCAATTCCGGCGCCGCCGGCGAATGGCGGCTGTGCCATGATGGGAAATGCCAGATGCTGTCGGAGATTTTCGGGCACCCGATCGGGATGAACGTGACGACGATGCGGGCGTGCGATCCGTAGCCAGGATTTCGCTGGCGCTCCATCCGGGCTACAACGATCTCAACAATGAACATATGGGAGGGAATATCGATGGAGCGGCTGAAGGGAAAAACCGCGCTGGTGGTCGGCGCCGGCTCGATCGGGCCGGGCTGGGGCAACGGCAAGGCAACCGCGGTGACGTTTGCCCGCGAGGGCGCGCAGGTGTTCTGCGTCGACCGCAACGGCGCCGCCGCCGAAGAGACCGTGAAGATCATCGCGGGCGAAGGCGGCAAGGCGGCCGCCTTCACCGCCGACGTATCCCGCGCCGGCGATGTCGAGGCGATGGTGGCGGCCTGCCTGAACGCCTACGGCCGCATCGACGTGCTCGACAACAATGTCGGCATTGCCGAGATGGGCAGCGTGGTCGATGTCTCGGAAGCCGAGTGGGACCGCGTCTTCGCGGTCAATCTCAAGAGCGCCTTCCTCGCCATGAAGCACGTCATTCCCGTGATGGTGCGGCAGGGCGGCGGCTCGATCATCAACATCTCCTCGATCGCCTCGATCCGCCATACCGGCGTGTCCTATGTCACCTACGCCGCCACCAAGGCCGCGATGAACCAGATGACGCGCACCACGGCGGTGGAATTCGCTCCCTTACACGTCCGCGTCAACGCCGTCCTGCCGGGCCTGATGAAGACGCCGATGGTCGAGCATTCCGCGGGGCTGGCGTCGAGTTACGCCAGCGGCGATGTCGAGGCGATGTGGCGCGCGCGCGACGCGCAGGTGCCGATGGGGCACATGGGCGAGGCCTGGGACGTCGCCAATGCTGCGCTGTTTCTCGCCTCCGACGAGTCGAAATACGTCACCGGCATCGAGCTGGTGGTCGATGGCGGGATCACGCTGAAGATGAGTTGACCGCCTCCACAACTCTCCCGTCGTCCCGGCCTTGAGCCGGGACCCATACGCCGCGGCCGCTCGGTTTGAGCACGCTGGTGGACGGCTTTTGCGTAACCGCGAACAGCGGTGGTTATGGGTCCCGGCCTTCGCCCTAAGGCATGCACACATCTCTGAGGCTCCATCCGGCGGTGGCGGCGTGGAAGTATTCGAGGCCGTGCTTCATGGTGATGGGGCCGGGCGGTTTGGAGGAGGG
>JBGPSI010000046.1:0-28165 GCA_041490045.1 Bradyrhizobium sp. | reverse complement strand
TTGCGCCAAACTGGGTGCGGATAGCGGTCGGTCCAACGGAAGGATGATCGTGCAACATCGGTTATCTCCAGGGTGAGTGGTTTTGAGCAACCTCAGTCTGGCCTCAGACTTGGCCGCTATCCACCCCCATGGAATCTTCGTCGCTTCGCTTCTCGCAATGACGGGGGAGATCGTTATTTTGCCGGGAGCGCGGCCCTCACCTCGTCCGCCGCCCGCTCCCCGCTGTCCCTTGCCCCATGCGCGGTAGAGAAAAAATTCGGCGAGGTGGCTTCACCCGCGAAAAACAGCCGGGCATCGACTGGCGCGGCAAGCACGCCGCGTTTGCCGGCGTGGCCGGGCAATGCGTGCGAATAGGAGCCGCGCGCGAAGGGGTCGTGGGCCCAGCGCGATTCCGCCAGCGGCTTTAATCGCCGGCGGAAGTCCGAGCCGAGCAGGGCGACGATCTCGTCGATCGATTGCGCCGCGAGCGCGCCGGGGCCGGCATCTTCCAATTGCTGCGCGAAGCGGCCGCCGAAGAAGCCTTCGATGCACGGCTGGCCGAACGGGCGCAGATGAAAGGTGCCCATCGCGGTGCGCATGGTGGCGCCGCGCAGATTGCCGTCTTTCGGCAGCGCTTCCGGCTGATCCAGCGCCAGCACTACCTTGTCGGCGAGCCCGAGCGGCAGGCCGCGCGCGGCCCCGACTTTTGCAGGCAGTGCCGGGTGAAAACGGATCGCCTCGTCGGCGATCAAATTGGTCGGCACGGTGATGATGACCTTGCCGGCCGTCAGCGCGCCCTGTGAGGTCTCGATCCGCACGCGCTTTCCGGAATGATCGATCAAGGTGACCTGCGTGTTCAGCGCCAGCGGGCAGGGCGCGCCATAGGCCGTCATCAGCGCGCCATAGCCGCGCCGCACCCGCCAGTTGATCCCGGTGTCCTCATAGGCGTCCATGTCGAGGATTGAAACCTGGTCGAGCTCGCAACCGTTCACATAGGTCGAGATCGCATCGATCATCGGATTCCAGCGATTGCCGGGCTCGAGACAGCCGTTCGCGGCGCCGTCGCTCTTTGCCAGTCTGCCGGCGGCTTCCTCGGCGCGGTCGTAGAACTCGTCCAGCGCCTCCATGAAGTCGGCGCGCTCTCGGGGAGGGAAGGCCTCATGAACAGCCTGTTCGCGCCACGGCGGGCGGGTCTTGTCGATTTCGAAATCCAGCCGTTCGGCGATGTTGACGAACGAATTCTTGTCGGCCGAATGCAGCCAGCCGCAGCCGACGTCGAAGATGATTTCGGGCGCGGCCTCGATGGTGTGGCCGCGGCCGCCGACGCGGTCGCGCGCTTCCAGCACGATGATCGAGAGGCCGGAAGTTTCCAGCACGCGTGCAGCGCCGAGGCCGGCAGCGCCGGCGCCGATGACGGCGACATCGACTTCGGAGGGGAGGGACATAACGTCGTCTATCGTTTCGTCATGCCCGGGCTCGTCCCGGGCATCCACGCCTTTTTCCAGTATCCAAGACGTGGATGGCCGGGACAAGCCCGGGCATCACCGCATTTTCGTTCAACTGCGCCGGCCTGCTTACGCCACCGCCTGCTTGGCCTTTTCCGCGCGCTTGCGGTCATTGGCGTCGAGGAACTTCTTGCGCAGCCGGATCGACTTCGGGGTGACCTCGACCAGTTCGTCGTCCTCGATATAGGCCAGCGCCTTTTCGAGCGTCATCTTGATCGGCGGCGTCAGGCGCACCGCTTCGTCCTTCGAGGTGGTGCGGATGTTGGTGAGCTGCTTGCCCTTCAGCACGTTGATTTCGAGATCGTTCTCACGGGTATGCTCGCCGACGATCATGCCCTTGTAGACCTTCCAGCCGGGCTCGATCATCATCGGACCGCGATCTTCCAGCTTGAACATCGCGTAGGCCACGGCCTCGCCCTGGTCGTTGGAGATCAGGACGCCGTTGCGGCGGCCCTGGATGTCGCCCTTGTAAGGCGCATAGCCGTGGAACAGCCGGTTCATGATGGCGGTGCCCCGGGTGTCGGTAAGCAATTCGCCCTGATAGCCGATCAGGCCGCGCGTGGGCGCGTAGAACACCAGCCGCAGGCGATGGCCGCCGGACGGGCGCATTTCGATCATCTCCGCCTTGCGTTCGCTCATCTTCTGCACGACGACGCCGGAATGCTCCTCGTCGACGTCGATCACGACCTCTTCGATCGGCTCCTGCCATTCGCCTGTCGCTTCGTCCTTCTTCAGCACCACGCGCGGGCGCGACACCGAGAGCTCAAAACCTTCGCGGCGCATGGTCTCGATCAGGATCGCGAGCTGCAATTCGCCGCGGCCCGAGACTTCCATGGAATCCTTGTCGTCGGCCTCGGTGACGCGCAGTGCGACATTGCCTTCGGCTTCGCGCAGCAGGCGGTCGCGGATCATGCGGCTGGTCACCTTGTCGCCTTCGGTGCCGGCGAGCGGCGAGTTGTTGACGATGAAAGACATCGACACCGTCGGCGGATCGATCGGCTGTGCCTTCAAGGGCACATCGACGGAGGGATCGCAGAAGGTATCGGCGACGGTGCCCTTGGTGAGGCCGGCAATGGCGACGATGTCGCCGGCTTCGGCTTCCTCAAGCGGCGTGCGCTCGATGCCGCGGAAGGCGATGATCTTGGTGATCCGCCCGCTCTCGATCAGCTTGCCGTCGCCGCCCAGCACCTTGACGGCCTGGTTCGGCTTGATGGTGCCGGAGGTGATGCGGCCGGTGATGATGCGGCCGAGATAGGGATTGGCCTCCAGGATGGTGCCGATCATGCGGAACGGCCCTTCCTCGACAGTCGGCGGCGCGACATGGCGCAGGATCAGGTCGAACAGCGGCTGCATGCCGGCGTCCTTCGGACCATCCGGGCTCTCCGCCATCCAGCCCTGCTTGGCCGATCCGTAGAGAATCGGGAAATCGAGCTGCTCCTCGCTGGCGTCCAGCGCTGCGAACAGGTCGAACACCTCGTTGATGACTTCGGTCGGCCGCGCGTCGGGGCGGTCGACCTTGTTGATGACGACGATCGGCTTCAGCCCGACCTTGAGCGCTTTCGACACCACGAATTTGGTCTGCGGCAGCGGGCCTTCGGCGGCGTCCACCAGCACCAGCGCGCCGTCCACCATGTTCAGGATGCGCTCGACCTCGCCGCCGAAATCGGCGTGGCCGGGGGTGTCGACGATGTTGATGCGGGTGTCCTTCCACTGCACCGACGCCGCCTTGGCGAGAATGGTGATGCCGCGCTCGCGCTCCAGATCGTTGGAATCCATGGCGCGCTCGACCACCCGCTGGTTGTCGCGATAGGTGCCGGATTGCTGCAGCAGGCGATCGACCAGCGTGGTCTTGCCGTGGTCGACGTGGGCGATGATGGCGACGTTGCGGAGTTTCATAGCTGTTCTTCTGGCTCGGACAATGGCTGGAGCGCGATCTCACCGGAAAACCGGGACCCACTTTTCCGGATCACGCTCAAAAACCTGGAATTCGGCGGGCGCGCGTAGCACCCAAAAAGGAAGCCCGGCCAAAGGGACCGGGCAAACCTTACTCGTTGCGGCGCAATATAGTCAGAAAACGCTAAAAAACAATGGCTTGTTGGCGGCTTGGTTGACCGATTTTCCGTCATACCGGCGTCATTTTGGCCGCTGCAGGCCCATTCGGTCACATCTCAAGGCCTTGGACGGACGAACGCCGACCGGATCAGCATGGACCCACCTGCCACGACCGGACTTTCTGGCTATCCCGCCGCGGCGTTGGCCTCTTCGGTCGGATAGACCCCGCGCAGCACTTCCTCGAAATGGTTTTTCACCGATTCGTTGCAAAGGCAGGCCCGGATCCGCAGCGCCTCGCGGTTGCGCACCAGGATCGAGCCGCGGCGGGTCTCCAGAATTCCTTCCGCCTTGAACGTCTGCATCACCCGGCTGGTATAGCTGCGGCCGACCCCGAGCAGGGTCGCCAGCTGTTCATGGGTCAGCGGCACGACTTCCGCGCCATCGGTGCGCTCCATCGCCGAAAGAATCCATTTCGCGGTGCGCTGCTCGATCGAATGGATTGCATTGCAGGCCGTCGACTGGAAGATCTGGGCGAGCATGCAGTCTGCGTAACGTGAAAACACGTTGCTCAGAGTGGCGGATTTTGCCTTGGCCGCATCCAGCTTGCTGACATGCAGGCGCGCGAAGGGCCCGCCGAACTTGACCACGATGCGGGTATAGGCCGGCAGATATCCCTGGCTGACGATTCCGCCGACGGCGCCCTCGCGGCCCACCAGGATGGTTTCGACGTCGCGGCCGTCCTCATTGGCCACCAGGTACGTCGCCAGCGCGGGCCCGCAGGGAAAGTGGACGATTTCGACGTCGTCGCCGGGATTGTAGAGCAAGTCGTTGGGGCCGGCCTCCGCCGGCGCAAGATGCGGCGCGATCAGCGCGAAGTCGGCCGCGCTCAGCCGCCGCAACAGGTTGTTGCCGGGGCGTTCGGCGCCGCTGGCTGACCTTTCCTGTCCGTCCATCCCGACTTCCCTCGCTATGCGGCCGTCACGATAACCGCGCTCGTCAGATTGTTGCGTGCACAAGTGCACAGACAAACGAATGGGGGATGTGATGGTTTCATATCGGGAACCGGCCCTTGCGCTTTTTTTGGGGTCGGCGCCGGACGCGGTTCGAGTTGGCCCGGATCGCGATTTCAGGGCGTTTGTCAGTGAGACCATGGAAACCATATCTCCCCACCCCATGCCCGGCGACGTGCTGATCGTCGAGGATGATCCGATCATCGCGCTCGATTTCGAGGACACTATCCTGGGTTTCGGCGTGAAGACGGTGCGGACCGCCGGAAGCGTGGCGAAGGCGCTTGAAATGATCGCCGATCGCGCGCCGGATTTCGCGTTGCTCGATATCGGGCTGGTCCACGAGAAGAGTTTTGCCGTTGCCGAGCGGCTGGAGGCGCTGAAAATTCCGTTTGTTTTCGTCACCGGTTACGGCGCCCATGCCGCGTTTCCCGCGGTGTTCGCCGGCAAGCCGACACTGCCGAAACCCTATTCGACCGACGCGCTGCACGCTGTGTTGAAACGCCGATCCGGCGACGGCGTCAGTGGCTGACTGGCGCCGCCGGCCGGTTTCGGAATCCGTTGATCGCTATCCCAATTTGGGATCGAGCGTCGTCGACCACAATGCCACGTCGGCGCGATCGCGCAAGGTCACCGTCAGCTGTCCGCTGGCGCCGTCGATCTTGACGTGACCGAAGAACTGCATGCCGGCCGACGGCGGCAGGTTCTGCTTGTCCAGACCCGGCGCCTTGATGAACTTCAATTCCGGTCCGAACGTGTTGTCCAGTTCGTTCGGCCCAAAAGTTCCGGCGTGCAGGGGGCCGGAGACGAATTCCCAGAACGGCTCGAAATCCTGGAACTGCGCCTTGTCGGGATTGTAATAGTGCGCGGCGGCGTAATGCACGTCGGCGGTCAGCCAGACGGTGTTGGTGACACCCGAGGTCCTGATGAAGCGCAAGAGGTCGGCGATTTCCATCTCGCGGCCGCGCGGCGGGCCGTCACCTTGCGCGAATGCTTCCGAGCCCTTCTTGTTGGCTGCATCGTCATAGACGATGATGCTGAGCGGCATGTCGGAGGCGATCACCTTCCAGGTGGCGCGCGAGTTCAGCAGTCCCCGCTTCAGCCAGGCCAGCTGATCGGGCCCGATGAAATAGCTGTCGGGACCGTAAGTGGTCTGCAGGTTCGGGCCGTTGGGGCCGCGATAGCTGCGCTCGTCCAGCATGAAGACGTCGAGATGCGGCCCGTAGCTCAGGGTGCGATAGACCCGGCCAGGCTCGACGATGCTTTCGCGCATCGGATACATCTCGTGGAAGGCGCGGGCCGAGCGCGCGGCGAGCAGGGAGATGTCGCGCACCTTGTAGGCGGCGGGGACCTCCTTCGAGGCCGACCAGTTGTTCATGACCTCGTGGTCGTCCCATTGCACGAAGATCGGCACCTCGGCGTTGAAGGCGCGTACGTTCTCGTCGAGGAAATTGTACTTATGCGCCGCGCGGAATTCGTCGAGCGTCTCGGCGACCTTTGCCTTTTCGGGAATCGTGAGGTTCTTCCAGATCTTGCCATCGGGCAATTTCACCTCTGATGGAATGACGCCGTCGGCATAGATGGTGTCGCCGGAATGCAGCAGGAAATCCGGCCGGTGCTTCTTCATGGTCGCGAAAGTGATCATGCCGCCATCGTCCGGATTGATGCCCCAGCCCTGGCCCGCGACATCGCCGCCCCAGACAAAGCTGACATCGCGCCGGTCGGCTGGCGCCGTGCGGAAGCGGCCGACCACGGGCTCGCTCGAAACGTCGGTATGCGAAAGGTCGCGGAACCGGACCCGATAGAAGATGTCCTGCCCGGCGGGAAGATTTTCCAAGAGCATTTTCGCGGTGAAGTCGCTCTCGGGCAACGCCGCGACCGGCGGCAGGAGTCGCGCATTGTTCAGGGATTCCGTGGTGGCGACCTCGACCATCATCTGCGACGGACGGTCGGCGCGGGCCCACACCACGCCGCCATCGGCGCCGATGTCGCCGGACTGCACGCCATGGCTGATCTGCGGCCGGTCGGCGGCGCGGCTGAGATAGGGCATCGCGATGGCGCCAAGCGCACCGGCGCCCGTCGCTGCCGCGGTGGAAAGGAAACGCCGGCGCGAAACTCCGCGGGCAACGCTGCGAGAAATCCTGATCGTCATGCAAGCCTCCTTGATCGGCCGGCAGGATGCGCTGCGGCTCTGACAGGCCTAGGAAGATTCTGTGACGGCTGGATTACAGCGAGTGCCGCTTACAAGGCCGCGGCGCGGAACTGTGCGCCAGCCTTTTGCAGATTTTGCGGCATGCTGTTCAACAACGTCTTGCGGTCGGCGACCGCGTTGTGGAATTGCTCGAGCGCGATGCTGAAGGCGGTCAGCGCGCCTTCCTCGATGGCGCCGTCATCGAAACAGCGCAGCGTATCGCGCAGGATCTCGTCCGCCTCCGCCTGCATCCGATCGAGTTCTTCGACGGAATCGCTGCGGCGCGCGGCCGCAATCATGTCCAGCAGGCGTTCGCGCAGCGAACTGTTGTTGCTGCGCTCGTCTTTCTTCAGGTAGCCCGCGAACCACGCGCCCGCGGAGCCCATTGCCGACAAGGCCATCAGGCCCCACCAGATGTAATCGCTGTAGCGATCGAGGAAGGTTTTCTCCTCGCCGTCGACAAAGGCCGCGGCGCCGGGATGCGCGGGAATCACGGCGTCCTTGTCGGTATCGGGGGTCTCGATCTTCGCAGCCAGCGGGAATTCCGTCATCAACTGCTGCCGGATCGCGAATAATTGCCGGGTGAAGGCGGCAACCGTGGACTCCGACAGGCCTTTGCGCGCGACGATGTGGTGGGAGAAGCTGATGGTCTTGACCTCGTCGTCGGGCTTGTCGGGCGAGCCGCCGAACGCTCCGGCAGGAATTTCGGAGGCCTCGTACATCGGATGGTTCTGGGCAATGGCCTCGGCCGAATCGATCGCGAGGAAGGTCGGCGTTTTGCCGTCGTGGGTCGATGCACTGATCGCATCCGCGGTGATCTTGCTGTTGACGGGACCCGCGGCGAGATAGGCGTCCGCCCTCTGGTTGCGGATGGCGTCCGCGGCCTCGCCGGCCGGAAACTGAACGATTTCGACCTTGCCGGGATCCACGCCATATTGCTGCAGGATCACCTTGAGCAAGTTGACATTGGCCTGGGTGCGGCCGACCACGCCGATGCGGCGGCCGGCGAGCTGCGGAATCTTGGTGATCTTCGGGCCGGATTTCCTGCCCTTGCCCTTCGCGGGCGGGGGCACCCACAACACCGCGACGTTCTTGCGCAGTGTGGCCACGGCCTGCGCGTTTTTCGGCACGTCGAGATCGCCGCGAATGATGGCAAGGTCGGCCGCGCCGTCTTCAAGCGCCTTGGCGCTCGCGGCGGCGCCATCGGTCTGCAGCGGGCGCAAACGGATATAGCCATGCGCCTGGCCGAAGGCCTGGGTCAGCGCCTGGACCACCTTGAGATCGTCGCTGTTGGGCGGGCCGACCGCGATCCGCAGGGTCACCGGCCGCATCGCAAAGTAGTAGGCGCCCGCAAGCGCGCCGATTACGGCGAGGATCCCGGCGAGGGTGATGAACATTGTCTTGGACTTGGCCGAGCGCGGCGATGGCGGCGCGGGCGGGCCGGCCAGCTCAAGGCCGCCCGTCATCGATCTGGCAAATAATCGTTTGAGGTCCAATTTCATATTGCCAATACGGTTAGATGGAAATTGTAGCAAATTTCCTTCCCGAGCGGGGTTACATCTGCGTCATGGTTACTGGTGCACCCAAGGACCGGTTTTGACGCCCTGTTTCGGCTGATACTCCGGCGGTTGCGGCCGGTGTTAGGGTAAAATTGGAGTGAAACGGGAGGTTGTCATGGCGGAACGGCTGTCGGCGGAGGCGCGGAAATCGGCCTTGAAGGGGTTGCCGGGGTGGAGCGAGGTGGCCGGCCGCGAGGCGATCGCGCGAACCTTCACCTTCAAGGATTTCAACGAAGCCTTCGGATTCATGACCCGCGCGGCGCTGGTGGCCGAAAAGCGCGATCATCATCCGGAGTGGCGCAACGTTTACAAGACGGTGGAGGTGGTGCTGGCGACCCACGACGCCGGCGGCGTCACCACGCTCGATGTCGAGCTTGCCACGGCGATGAATGCGATCGCCGGCCCGCTCGGCGTCGCCTGATCCGGTCCCCCGCAATCTTGCGGGCGCCGCGCGACATCCCCATTTTTGGGGGGTCCGCTGCCGCGACCCGCCGCGCGGGCTTTGAGGGGAGCCCCCATGATGGCGTCAGAACATACCGTTGGTTTTGAGCCGGCCGACAGGCTGGCCGAAGACCGCGAAAGCGTGCGCCGCCGCTTCTGGAGCAAGTTCAAGCGAGTGGTGACGCAGCTCCCCTTCGCCGAGGATCTGCTCGCGGCCTATTACTGCGCCTTCGACAAACAGACGCCGCGCCACGTGCAGGCGGCGCTGCTCGGGGCCATCGCCTATTTCATCCTGCCGTTCGATTTCATTCCGGACATGCTGCCGGTGCTCGGCTTCACCGACGATGCCGCCATCCTCGCCACCGCGATTCGGATGGTCGCGACCCACATCACGCCGGAGCATCGCGACGCCGCCCGCGCCGCGTTGAAGCGGATGGGCGGCGCCGGTCGGGATCAGCCCGAAGGCGAAATCTGAGCCACGCCGCCTGACGGCGGCCGCTCAAACCCTAGCGCTGGTTTGGCGCAGGCCTGACCTGGGCCCTCGCATTGTTTTGTTGCTCGGCCTGCCAGGCCTGGAATTGCTTGAACAACGCGTCCTTCTCGGCGCTGGAAGGCCGCTTTCCCGCCGGCGCCGCCGGATTCTGCTTGAGGAATTCGTCGAACCGGCCACGCGCCACCGGCTCGATGCCATGGCTGTCGAGCCATTGCTGGGCGGCCGGGAAGCGTTGCCAGTCGGCCAGCGGGGCCGACAGCGAAACTTCCTTCCACTTCGGATGGAAGGGCGGATTCTGGAAGGTGGGAAATTTCGCGAAGAAGTTATCCACGAACAGCGCGACCTTGCGATAGCGGTCGGTCTTGGGCGCCCAGTTATAGGCCGCCAGCACCGCCGGCACCGCGATGGTGTCGACCTGTTCGCCTTCCGAAATAAGGTTGGGATAGTCCTTCGCCGACAGGGTCGCCGGCAGGTAGTCGCCCTGCAGCGGCTTCTCGTAGTTGACCGTCACCAGATGGAACCGGTCGTCCTTGAAGCTGCTCACGGACTTGTACGGCTTGCCGCCACAGACGATCACGGCGTCGATTTCGCCGCGCTTCAATTTTTCCATCGCGATGCGCTGTTCGATGTAGACGACCTTCGGTTTCATCCCGAGCCGTTCGAACACGGTCAGCGCGGTGACGAAGGTGCCGCCGTTTGGAAGGTCGACGCTGATGGTCTTGCCGTCGAGATCCCGGAGGTTGCGGACCGATTTCGAGGCGATGACATGCACCTCTTCATTGTAGAGCTTGGTGATGTAGGTGAATTGCTTCTTGATGTCCTTCGCGAAGCCCTTCCGCTCCAGATAGTCGAGCGTGTCGGACCGCACGATCCCGAGATCGACGCCCTGCAGGAACAGGATGTCGGCGACGCTTTGCACCGAGCCGCGGCCGACGATCGGAAGGACGCGCAGCTTGTTGCCGTCGTCGAGGACGGAGGCGAGATCGGCGCCGAACTGGACATAGGTGCCGCCGATGGTGCCGGATATCAGCGTCACCGTGTTGGCGTTCAGGGCCTGCTTGGTGGAGGTCGATCCGAACTGGAATATCGCCTTGAGGCTTTCGCTGACCTTTGCCGGATCGAATTCCGTTTCCGCGGCCTTCGCCCCCAAGCCAAACGCCACGAGTCCAAGCGCCATCATGATGGCGAATATCGCCACTCCAACCAGTCGTCGCATTTGTATCCCCTGCTGTCTGAAACCTAATTCTGCATCTGAGCGAGGCGCTGCCGGGCATCCGTTGATCCGAGCCGGGCCGCCTTCTGGTACCAGTCGCGCGCCATCGCCGGATCCGGCGTGATGCTGCGCATGTCCTGCGTTCCAAGCACCGCCGGATCGTAGGTCTGTGCCAGCAGCAGCGCCGCGCTGGCCTCCTGGGCTTCCGCCGCCCGTTCGAGCAGCAACCGTGCCGACGCAATGTCGCCGACTGCGATCATGCCCTTTGCTCGCGTCATCAACATCGCGAGTTCGTCGGCATCGAGCCTTCTTGCCGGCGTAAGAGGTGCTGTCTGCGTTGCCGGCGCAGCCGCGGCCGGTGGCGCGGGATCGGGTTGCACCTGGCTCGGGTTCTGCTGGGCGGACCGGAGCGCGAGCGCGATATCGTCGCGCGTGACCCTCGGGGCCGGCGGCGCAGTCCGCACACCGGCGTTCGACGGCAGCACCGGCGTCGGGCCGGCATTGGCCGACTGCGTCGCGGTTACAGGCTGCGGAGCGGCGGTTTGTGCGGCGCCCGTCTGGTCGGCTGTTACGTTGGGCAGCGAAGCCTTGGCGTCGGCAAACAGCGCGAGTGGATTGCCGACCGTGAGAATGGCAATGGCGATCGCCGCGGCCGATGCCGCGACCATGGCTGCCTTGAAAACCCTCGGCCAGACAACCGCTCTGTCCTGAAGCACTTCCCCACCGCTCCCGAAGCGCCGTTGTCTCGGTTCTTCGTCGTCACCCTGGGAAAGAAAGAGCGGCATCGGATCTTCGGGAAGCGCGTAATCATCCTCCATCGGAGGCGCGGATTCGTATTCCACGAATTCGGGATCGTTTGGCTCTTCGTCATACGCGCCGAACGTGTCTTGGCCGTATCGAGTGAAGCTCGTATTTCGCGCCATAGTGATGCCTCCACGCTACTACGCAACTTGGGGGGCTTCTGGGCATCCGTTTCTTGCTATTCTTCTCGGCCAAGCGCCCCCGCTACCGAAGTGCTAGATCGCATTTTGAATCGGACCAAAAAGCGACGATCGCCGGCGCGATTTGGGAGATATTTTGATTTTATTGCGGCGCATCTGGGGCCGCCCACTGACATTTAGTTGTCACAAAGTGGGATTCGGGACCGATTGACAGAAGAAGCCCGCGTCTTCCGACGCGAATTGTCGGCTGACATTGTCAGTCAAGTCCCCGTGATGTCACGCTAATCGGACGGGCCCACCAGAGGGCATTTCCCCTTTGTTGCGATACCCGCGAAGACGGGCATCCAGCCCGCCCGCGCCTTAATCGCGGACTGCGAAATGCTGGACCGCTCGGCGAAGCCGGGCGATGACGGCCGACGCGACCAGGCCCGGCCTTGCATCAGGGATGCAGGATCACCTTGCCCATCGCCTGGCGGCCGGCCAGCACTTTCAGGGCATCGGCGGTTTGAGCCAAGGGGAAGGTGCGATCGACATGCGATGAGATCTTGCCTTCGGCGGTCCATTTCACGAGATTCTCGAGATTGGCGCGGTTCTTCTCCGGATTGAGCCGCGTCCACGCGCCCCAGAACACGCCGCGGATATCGCAACCCTTCAAGAGCGCCAGATTGAGCGGCATCTTCGGAATGTCGCCGGCGGCGAAGCCGATCACCAGGAAACGGCCTTCCCACGCGATCGAACGTAGCGCGGCCTCGGCATAGCTGCCGCCGACGGGATCGAAGATGATGTCGGCGCCCTTGCCGCCGGTGAGCCGGCGCAAGCCTTCCTTCAAATCTTCCTTGGCGTAGTTGAGCCCGAGTTCGGCGCCGTGGGCTTTGGCAAATTCCAGCTTCTCCTCCGACGACGCGCAGGCGATCACCTTCAATCCCATCAGCTTGCCGAGCTCGCAGGCGGCAAGCCCGGTACCGCCGGCCGCTCCGAGCACGGCGAGGGTCTCGCCGGGCTTGGGGCTGGCGCGATCTTCCAGGGCGTGCAGCGCGGTGCCGTAGATGATGATGATGCCTGCGGCGCGATCGAAATCCAGATTGTCGGGAATCTTGACGATCGAATCGGCCGGCAGCGCAATCTTCTCGCGCGCGCCATTGTGGCCGCAGGACGCGACCACGCGGTCGCCGACCTTCAGCCCGGTGACGCCCTCGCCGATGCTGTCGATCACGCCCGCGACTTCGGCTGCCGGCGAAAACGGAAACGGCGGTTTGATCTGGTACTTGCCCTGGATCATCAGCAGGTCGAAGAAATTCAGCGCCGCGGATTTGATCGCGATCACGGCCTCGCCGGGCCCGGCCACGGGATCGGGCACGTCGGCCAGCACGAGATCGTCGGGACCGCAATATTGCGAGCAGAGAATGGCTTTCATGGACACACCTGATTTTCGGACGCACTGTTGAGGCTGGGATGCTTCATGCCGGATTTGCAGCCGGGCTACAATCTGATTCGAAAGTCAGGGAAGGCGCGCCATTCCGGGGCGCGCAATTAGCTGCAACCCGGACTGGGACTGGGAACGGAAACGGGTAGGGAATGAAACGATGTTTGAAAAAGGCCTGCTCAAGGCAAAGCGGATATTGATCACCGGCGGCGGCTCCGGGCTGGGGGCTGCGATGGGACGCCGCTTCCTCGAGCTTGGCGCCGAACTGATCATCTGCGGCCGCCGGCTCGAATTGCTCGAGGCGACCGCGGCGACGATGCGCCGCGATCCCGGGGGCAAGGTGACCGCGCTCCGCTGCGACATTCGCGACGGCGCCAATGTCGAGGCCATGCTGGACGAGATCTGGCGCGTCGCGCCGCTCGACGTGCTGGTCAACAACGCGGCCGCCACCTTCATTGCGCAGACCGAGCATTTGTCGTTTCGCGCGGCCGACGCGATCCTCGCGCCGACGCTGCACGGCGCGATGTATTGCACGCTCGGCGTCGGCAAGCGCTGGATCGAAGGACGTCACCAGGGCGTGGTGCTGAGCATCCTCTCGACCTCGACCATCACCGGCCGCGCCTTCACCGTCCCTTCCGCGATGGCGAAGTCGGCCATTCTCGCGATGACCAGGAGCCTGGCCGTGGAATGGGGGCCGAAGGGCGTCCGAACGGTGGCAATCGCACCCGGCGCGTTTCCGACACCGGGCGCATCCGGTCAGCTTCGGCCCGAGGGCCGTGACGGTAACTGGGCTTCGAGGAATCCGCTCGGCCGCGTCGGCGAACATCGCGAACTCGCTGATTTGGCGAGTTTCCTGATTTCGGATTCCGCCGGCTACATCAATGGCGAGTTGGTCGTGCAGGACGGCGGCGCGCACTTGCGCAGTTCCGGCGCGGAAGACTTGCTGCAATGGACCGAGGCGCAATGGGAGAATCAGCGCGCGGCACGAACCAAAGCTTGAGCGTGCGCGACAGAGTTCGCGAGCGTTCGTGACTGCCTTTCCAAAAAGGCATTTCCCGGCTATCCATCGCCCGCGTGACGAGACGGCGTCGGAGCCATCTTCCAGTCACAATATTGAGGGAACCAGATTTGGTGATGTCCGTGCGGCGAATCCTGACAACTCTGGTGGCAATTGGCGTGGTGTGCGGGGCGGCAAGCCTTGCGCAGGCGCAGAGCGCATCGTCGAAAGCCGCAAAGGGTGCAGCAGCAGCCAAGCCGGCTCCTTCAAAGCCGGAAGTAGCAAAACCCGAAGCCAGGCCGGCGACTGCCGTCACCGGCGGCGCGGAACCGACGCTGATCGGTCAATACGGCATCTGGGGAGCCTATACCGCAACGCCCAACGGCAAGAAGGTGTGCTTTGCGCTGGCAAAGCCGTCATCGTCGAAAACCAATCCGCCGAATCGGCCGCGCGACCCGGCCTATGCGTTCGTCTCCACGCGTCCGGCGGAGAAAGTCACCAACGAAGTCTCGATCATGATCGGCTACGCGCTGAAACCGGGATCGGATTCGACGCTGGAGGTCGGTGGCGGCACCTATGCGATGTACGCCCAGGGCGACGGGCTCTGGATCAAGAATGCCGCCGAAGAAGAACGGATGGTCGAGGCGATGCGCAAATCCGCCGACGCCGTGGTCAAGGGCGTCTCGGCCAAGGGCACCGAGACCACGGACACCTTCTCGCTGAAGGGACTTGCCCAGGCGCTCGACCGGCTGGCGCAGGATTGCCGGCGCTAAGCGGCTTTTGTCGTCGATATCGGTGCTTTTGAAGCCTTTCCAGCCGACCCTGGAAGGCCTATTTGATGTTCCATGAGCGAAACCATGACTTCTGCATCGATCGAACCCGGTTCCGGCGCCGGCGCGCCCCTGGAAAAGATCGCGCTTGAAACCTATGTGCCGCCGGCAAAGCCCTCGCTGGTCGGCCTGTCGCGCGCCGAGATCGCCGAACGGCTGGGCGAGATCGGCGTGGCGCCGGCGCAGCGCAAGATGCGCGTCCAGCAGCTATGGCACTGGATCTATGTCCGCGGTGCCCGGAATTTCGACGAGATGACCAGCATCTCCAAGGAAATGCGCAGCTCGCTCGAAGCGCATTTCACCGTCGCGCGCCCCGAAGTGGTCGCCGAGCAGATCTCCGCCGACGGCACCCGCAAATGGCTGTTGCGCCTGCCGAGCGGCGATTCGGTCGAGAAGGCGCATGAGGTCGAGTGCGTCTATATTCCGGAAACCGATCGCGGCACGCTGTGCGTTTCCTCGCAGGTCGGTTGCACGCTGAATTGCTCGTTCTGCCACACCGGCACCCAGCGGCTGGTGCGCAACCTCACCGCGGGCGAGATCGTCGGCCAGATCATGGTGGCGCGCGACCGCCTCAATGACTGGGCCGACCGCGAAACGCCGACCGGCGGCCGCCTCGTCACCAACGTGGTGATGATGGGGATGGGCGAGCCCTTGTACAATTTCGATGCGGTGCGCGATGCGCTGCTGATCGTTTCCGACAATGAGGGCATCGGGATTTCCCGCCGCCGTATCACGCTTTCGACCTCGGGCGTGGTGCCCAACATCATCCGCACCGGAGAAGAAATCGGCGTCATGCTGGCGATCTCGCTGCACGCGGTGCGCGACGAATTGCGCAACGAACTGGTGCCGCTGAACCGGAAATATCCGATTGCCGAATTGCTGCAGGCATGCCGCGATTATCCCGGCTCCTCCAACGCGCGGCGCATCACCTTCGAATATGTGATGCTCAAGGGCGTCAACGATTCGCTCGACGACGCCAGGCTCCTGGTGAAGCTGCTCAAGGGCATTCCGGCCAAGATCAATCTCATTCCGTTCAATCCGTGGCCGGGCACGGCTTTCGAATGTTCGGACTGGGAGCAGATCGAAAAATTCTCCGAATACATCTTCAACGCCGGTTACTCCTCGCCGGTGCGCACGCCGCGCGGCCGCGACATCCTCGCCGCCTGCGGCCAGCTGAAATCGGAGACCGAGAAACTGTCGGCGCGCGAGCGTCAGGCGCTGCGCGCGATGGCGATGACGGATTGAGGCCGCGAACTCATGGCATTGATCGGCCGCCTGTTCGTCATCCTGTTCGCCTTCCTCGCCGCCTGCCTGGTGGCGGGAATGATCGTGGTCGTCGCGGTGCTGTTTCCGGAATTCAGCGAACTGGGGGCCGGTCCCGTCGATCAGGGCGCGCTGAACGTCGTGATCGGCTTCGGCTTCATCTTCATCAGCGGTTTTGCGCTGCTGCCGGCGATGCTCGTGGTCCTGATCACCGAAGCGTTTTATGTCCGGGGCGCGCTGACCTACGCGATCGGCGGCGGCCTGGTCGGGCTCGCCTGCTATCTCGGCCTCGTCCCGTTCGACACCGAGACGCTTCGTTTCGAGGGCATCGTCCGGCGTCACCTCGAAATCATGACCGGTGCGGGCATCGTTGCCGGCATGGTCTACTGGATGATCGCGGGCCGCAATGCCGGCGCCTGGCGCGAGCCGCCGCGCCCCGTGAAGCCGCCGCCTCCGCTGCCGTCGCAATCGCCATTGCCGCCGCCGTCGTGACCAACAGCGCCGCGAAGCCTTTTCATAGTGAACCGCCTCCGCTAAACCCCGCGCCATGAACCGGACCGGACTATTCATCGCGCTCGCCCTGGCGCTTGTCGTCGGATTGCTGTTCGGGATCTTTCCCGAACTCGATCTGAAGCTCGCCGGCCTGTTCTACGATGTGACCACCAAATCGTTTCCGTTGAAACTCAATATGCTCGCGGCGATCGCGCGCGACGGCGCGATGTGGATCGCGTGGGGGCTTGCGCTGCCGGCGATCGTCGCGCTGGTAGTGAAGCTGGTGCGGCCGGACCGGCCGCTGTTGATCTCCGGGCGCGCGATCGTCTTTCTGCTGGTCACGCTCGCGCTTTCCGCCGGCGTCCTCACCAATCTCACCTTCAAGAGCTATTGGGGCCGGCCGCGCCCGGTAGTGGTGACGCAATTCAACGGGCCGGATCAATTCGTGGCGTGGTGGGATCCGCGCGGCGCCTGCGCGAAAAACTGCTCGTTCTTCTCCGGCGAAGGCGCCACCGCGTTCTGGACCTTTGCGCCCGCGGCGCTGACGCCGCCGGCATGGCGGCCGCTGGCCTATGCCGCGGCCACCTTGTTCGGCGCCACCACCAGCCTGCTGAGAATGGCGTTCGGCGGGCATTTCTTCACCGATGTCGCGATTGCGGGCCTGGTGACGTTTCTGGTGATCTGGCTGGCTTTTGCCTGGATTTACCGCTGGCCCTCGACCCGGCTGTCGGATGCGGCCGTCGATGCGGCACTGACGCGGTTTGCCTGGCCGGGCTATCGCTTTTTCCAGAAATGGCGCGGCCGCGATGTCGGGCCCAAACCGTCGGTGTGAGCGACTTCATCACGCCGGCCGCCATTAATCGCGTGCTCATCGGCGCGAAATTTGATATTCGCGCGCTCGAGCCGCAAAAGCGACACCAGCTATTTTGACCGATTGGAAACTCCATGAGTAAGATCTTGAAAGGCCTGCCCAAAGGGGAAAAAGTCGGCATTGCTTTCTCAGGCGGTCTCGACACCAGCGCGGCGCTGCTGTGGATGAAGCAGAAAGGCGCCCGCGTCTTCGCCTATACCGCTAATCTCGGCCAACCCGACGAGGCCGACTACGACGAGATCCCGCGCAAGGCCCTGGGCTTCGGCTCCGAAAAAGCCCGACTCGTGGATTGCCGCACGCAATTGGTCCACGAAGGTATCGCCGCGATCCAATCTTGCGCCTTCCACATCAGCACCGGCGGCACGACGTACTTCAACACCACACCTCTCGGTCGCGCTGTGACTGGTACCATGCTGGTCGCGGCCATGAAGGAGGACGGCGTCAACATCTGGGGTGACGGGTCCACCTTCAAAGGCAACGATATCGAGCGGTTCTACCGCTACGGCTTGCTGACCAATCCGAGCCTCAAGATCTACAAGCCCTGGCTCGACCAGCAGTTCATCGACGAACTGGGCGGTCGTGCGGAAATGTCGGCGTTCCTGACCGCCAATGGCTTCGATTACAAGATGAGCGCCGAGAAGGCGTATTCGACCGACAGCAATATCCTCGGCGCGACCCACGAGGCCAAGGATCTCGAACGCCTGGACAGTGGCATCAAAATCGTCTCTCCCATCATGGGCGTGCCGTTTTGGCGCGACGACTGTGTCGTCAAGGCCGAAACGGTCACCGTGCGCTTTATGGAGGGGCAGCCCGTCGCGCTGAACGGCCAGACGTTCGCCGATCCGGTCGCGCTGTTTCTCGAGGCCAACGCCATCGGTGGCCGACATGGCCTTGGCATGAGTGACCAGATCGAGAACCGGATCATCGAGGCAAAGAGCCGCGGTATCTATGAAGCTCCCGGCATGGCCCTGCTGCACATCGCCTACGAACGCCTGATCAGCGGCATCCATAACGAAGACACCATTGAGCAATACCGGATCAGCGGCATGCGGCTTGGCCGATTGCTCTACCAGGGGCGGTGGTTCGATTCTCAAGCCCTGATGCTGCGCGAAACCGCTCAGCGTTGGGTGGCCCGCGCCGTCACCGGTGAGGTCAAGCTCGAACTGCGACGCGGCAACGACTACTCCATCCTGAACACCGAGAGCCCCAACCTGACCTATCAGCCGGAGCGGCTGAGCATGGAGAAAGTGGACGATGCGGCGTTTACGCCAGCGGACCGCATCGGCCAGCTGACGATGCGCAACCTCGACATCACCGATACCCGCGCCAAGCTGAATCTGTACGCAGAGACAGGCTTGCTATCGATCGAGGCAAGCTCCCACATATTCAAACTCGAAACCGACAAGGGCTGAGAACGGCGCGGGCGCGCCCGCGGCGCCGCAGGCGTGCGAGACGGTCCCGGATTTCGCGGAGCCTGTCATCCGGGCTGCAGGCTGTCGCCGCGTAGCAAAAATGGCCGGGATCGCTCCCGGCCATTTTCATTTCGCGAATGCTTCGCCTCTACCGCGGCGGCGCGGTGCCGGGGGGCGGGGGCGGCAGCGACGCCGTGCCGCCGTTGAGCAGCGGCGTGATGCGGCGGATGGTGACGCGCCGGTTGATGCGGCTCGGTCCGTCGGTCTGCTCCTTCAGATATTGCTCGCCATAACCCTGCGAGGTCAGATTTTCCGCGGGCACTCCAAATTGCTGCGTCAGCAATTGGGCCGCGGATTCGGCGCGGCGGTCCGACAGCGACAGATTGTCGACGTCGTTGCCGACCGCATCGGTGTGGCCTTCGATCAGGAACACCTCGCGCGGGTTGCGCTGGATGGCGCGGTTGAGGCCGTCGGCGATCGCCTGCAGCTTCGCCGCCTGATCGGGGGGGATTTCCCACGATCCGGTTTCGAAGTTGATGCTGTTGAGGTCGATGCTTGGCATCAACGCTCGCACCGACGGGCTGTAGCGGATTTCGTCGAGCGAATAGCGTCGCTCGATCCGCTGCACCGGTGGCGCCTCCATCGTCTCGTAAATCAGGTCCGGCGGCGCCTCGTCGGCTTCGACGATGTAGCGGTTGTAGGGAATGCCGATCACGGGCGGCGGCAGGTCGACATAGAAGCCTCCGACCGCGAGCGGATCGCGATAGGTGTTGTCGATGATGATGATCTCGCGGCCCTGCCGGTCACGCCTGATCCGGCGCATCAACTGGCCGTCACGGCCGACGACGGTGATGATCTGCGAGCCGTCGGGACGGATCACGATGGTGCGGGTGTCGTTGCCGACATGCTCGGTCCGGATATCCCGCGCGCCGTAACGGAATCGATCCTCTTCATTGTGCCGAATGAACGACTGGCCAGTGGGATCGACGACGATGACGCGGCCGGGTTCGGTGAAGACCTTGCGGCCGCCCTGATCGCTTTCCTGCCGCGCGCCACGGAAATCTTCCATGCGCCGCGGCCCCTGGACCGCAGCACCCGGAGCAATCGGGGTCAGGGCGTGCGCAGGCGGAGGCGCTGCCGGAATCGGTGCGGTAACCGTCGGTGGCGGACGGTGCGCCAGCGGCCCGCCGCCCGGCGGCAGCGCGGTCTGTCCACCTCCCGGCGCGGGCGTGGCATTCGGTACCGGCGGTGTGCCGGGAGGCGGTCCCGGAGGCTGTTTTGCGCCCGTTGGTGGCGGCGGCGCACCTGTGGGGGACGGCGAAGGCAGCGGTGCCGCAGCCGGCGGCGGTCCCGGAGGCTGCTTTGCGCCCGCAGGAGGAGGAGGTGGCGGCGGCGGTGGTGTACCGGCACCAGCTGGCGGCGGCCCGCGCCGTCCTGACGGCGGCGGCGCACCTGTGGGAGACGGCGAAGGCTGCGGTGCCGCAGCCGGCGGCGGTCCGGGAGGCTGCTTCGCGCCCGCAGGAGGAGGTGGTGGTGGTGGCGGCACAGCCGTTGGGGGCCCCTTTGGCTGTTGCATGGCAGGCGCGCCGCTCGGCGGGGCCGGCGGTTTCGGCGGGGCAGGCGGCGGCGCTGCCGCCGGAGGCGCAGGATGCGGCGGGGGCGGTGGCGGTGGTGGCGGCGCCGCATGGGGCGGCGGCGGAGGCGCCACGCGAGGAGGAGGAGGTGGTGCTGGGGGCGCCGCGTGAGGAGGCGGTGGCGGCGCCACATGCGGAGGCGGCGGGGGTGGTGGAGGTGCCGCATGCGGAGGAGGCGGTGGTGGCGGCGGCGGGGCAGGCCGCGGAGGCGCTGCAGCGGGCGGCGCCGGTCGTGGCGGCGGGGCTCCCTTCGGCGGCTGTTTGGGCTTTCCGTCGGGACCAAGGTCTTCCTTGGCCTGCGCCATTACCAGCGGTGCGGTTTGCGCATGCGACGGCGAAGCAATCAACTGCATCGCCGTAAGCGCGGTCGTGGCGAGCAGAACGAGTCGAAGGTTTGTCATGATGGTCTGGATCCCCGGAAAATTCCTGGCAGCGGGTTTGTCAATCAACGCCTGGCGATCAACAAATAGACGTTAGGCCGGATTGTGGCGGGCCTGGAAGGCGGACTTTTATTTATTTCTGCACGCGCAAAGTCCGGATACACGGGTGTTCATTGCGCATTCAGGCGATGGTTTCAAACCGTCATATCACATTGTCGCCGTCGGCATGTCCGGATGGCCCGGATTCAGGTCGGGTGCCGGGCGCGGCAGATCGGTGATGCCGGCGTCGGTTGCAGGCGAGGGTGTGCGGCCCTTCCGGTCCTCGCACGGGAAGCTCTTCGGGCATCCGGCCGGGCAATTCGTCAGGCTGCGGCGGCTCGCCCGGCTCCCGCATCGGCGGCGGCACTTCCGGCCGTGGACTGCCCGGAGGAGTCTCCGGCGGTGGTTCGGACGGATTGCCCGGCGTCGCCGGCGGGATTTCGGGCGGTTCGATTGGCATCTACATCGACACCTTGCGGTTGTCGCCCAGATTGGGCCGTGTGCCCGTGACCGCCGCTGTCGCCATCTTCACATAGCTGATGACGGAGCCCGGCGAATCCCAGTACTCGGCGTCATCGGGCGAGATCTCCAGCACGCGGATGTTCGGATCCTCGGCCGAGTCCCACCAGGCCTTCGCCGGCGTGGAGAACAGCTGCCGGATTTTTTCGCGGTCGTTGGAAATCGCCGCGGTCCCGGTGAGGGAAACGTATTTCTGGCCGCCGGTATCCGCAAACGACAGATTGACATGCGGATCCCTGGCGATCTCCTCGTCCTTGTGGCGCCGCGCGTCGGTGAGGAAGAGAATCGCATTCGCGTCGCGATCCAGGCAGGCGCTCATCGGCCGCGCGCGCAGCCTGTCGCCGTCGCGGGTGACCAGCATCGCAAAGCCGATCTTCTTCATGAGGTCCCAGACGCGCTGGACGTCGTTTGCGGTGTTGTCGTTGGCCATGATTCGCTCCGTTCCTGCCGGAGCGATAACGGCCCTGATCGGGCGATGTTCCGCGCCGGAGGGACCTGGAACCGGTCATTCCGGCGCGTGGCACACCGCCTCGATATTGTGGCCGTCGGGGTCGAGCACGAAGGCGCTGTAATAATTGGGGTGATAGTGCGGGCGAATTCCGGGCGCGCCGTTGTCGCGCCCGCCGGCCGCCATGGCCGCCTTGTAGAAGGCGTCGACCGTGGCGCGGTCTTTGGCCGCGATCGCGACATGCAGCGGCTTGTTCAAACCGCCTTCGCCGCCGATCCAGAAATCCGGTTTGTCGTCGGCGCCAAAGCCGGCCGCGGGATCGTGCCCGGTCTGCTGCTGCGTCACTTCCATGACGATGACGTAGCCGAGCGGCGCCAGCGCTTTTGCATAGAACGCCTTGGCGCGCGCGTAGTCGGAAGCGGGAAAGCCGATGTGGTCGATCAAATCTCCGCCGGCCCGAGGAATGTCGATCCTGCTGTAGCGGCAAATGCGGACGAAAGCTCAACTGCGCAGCAACAGCGTGTTGCTGCGGTTCCGGCCGACCTCGGTATAGCCCCGGGCCAGCATGTCGGCGATGCAGTCGTCCTGCCATTCGTCGCGTGACAGATGCTCGATCACCACCGCTTGCGGCCACAGGCGTTGCGGCGCATCCCGGAAGAAGCCGGTCAGCACGCGATCTTCAAATCCCTCGACATCGATCTTCAGCGCATCGATGTGGGTGACGCCGGCGTCGCCGAGAATGCGCTCCAGCCGCAACGACGGCACCCGGATGGCGTGGCCCGCCGGTTTGCCCGAAACGATATGGCTGGCGCCGAGATTTTCGCCGTCGGTTTCGATCATCAGCTCGCCGTCGGCGGGGCCGGCGGCCGCGGCGACGAGCTTGACCTGGGTGAAGCCGGAGGCGATGCGGTTGAACGCCAGCCGCGCATGGGTGACCGGATGCGGTTCGATCGCGATCACGGTTCCGTTCGCGCCGACGCGGCGTGCCAGCACCATGGCGTAGGTGCCGACATTGGCGCCGACATCGACGAACACGCCGCCGACCGGCGTATGCGCCCGCAGAAAATCCAGCTCTTCGAGATTGTAGCCGGGATTGAACAGCGCGCCGCGTTCGGTGGCGCTGGCCTGATGATAGAACCGGAACGACGCGCCCTGATAGGCCACGTCGACCGGACCGGCACGCAGCAAATTGACCAGCCGCGACAACATCGGGCGAAACGCGCCCCGCTTCAGCCTTGAGCGTTGCGCCAGCGAGATGACCGCGGCTTGCGCGCGGTTCGGCGCGAAAGCGCCGAACGGCGGCGCCGCCGGATCATTGGCCGCGGCGATGCGGACGGGAGGGTTCGATGGTGCCAAAGGGATCTCGCCGGAGAGGAGCGACTGCGGCCCCTAGATAGCCGACTTTGCGGCCGGCTCCAACGCCGCTCGTGCCAACCAGGTCAGACCTGGTACGTCAGCCATGCTGCGTCAGACTTGGTACGTCAGACCTGGTACGTCAGACTTGGTACGTCAGACTTGGCGCTCGACCATCTTTAACTTGAGTTCGGCGATCGCCTCGGCGGGATTGAGGCCCTTCGGGCAGGCCTTGGCGCAGTTCAGGATGGTGTGGCAGCGATAGAGCCGGAACGGGTCCTCGAGATTGTCGAGCCGCTCGCCGGTGGCTTCGTCGCGGCTGTCCTTGACCCAGCGGTTGGCCTGCAGCAGCGCGGCCGGTCCGAGATAACGGTCGCTGTTCCACCAATAGCTCGGGCACGAGGTCGAGCAACAGGCGCAGAGGATGCATTCATAGAGGCCGTCGAGCTTTTCGCGGTCCGCGTGGCTCTGCCGCCATTCCTTCTGCGGCGTCGGCGAGGTGGTTTTCAGCCACGGTTCGATCGAGGCATACTGCGCGTAGAAATTGGTCAGGTCCGGGATCAGGTCCTTCACGACGGGCTGATGCGGCAGCGGGTTGACCTTCACCGCGCCCTCCTTCACGTCGTGCATCGACTTGGTGCAGGCCAGCGTGTTCTGGCCGTCGATATTCATGGCGCACGAGCCGCAGACGCCCTCGCGGCAGGAGCGGCGGAAGGTCAGCGTCGGATCGACGTTGTTCTTGATCCAGATCAGCGCGTCGAGCACCATCGGGCCGCAATCGCCGGTATCGACATGATAGGTGTCGACGCTGGGATTCTTGCCGTCGTCCGGGTTCCAGCGATAGACCTTGAATTCGCGCGTCTGCGTCGCGCCCGCCGGTTTCGGCCAGGTCTTGCCGCCCGATATCCTCGAATTCTTCGGCAGTGCGAATTCAACCATGGTGTCTAGCCTTCGCTGTCGTCATCAATACACCCGCGCCTTCGGCGGGATATACTGCACGTCATTGGTCATCGTGTAGTCATGCACCGGACGATAATCGACCGACGTGTTGCCGGCATCGTCGATCCACGCCAGCGTGTGCTTCATCCAGTTCTTGTCGTCGCGGTCGGGGAAATCCTCGCGCGCATGGGCGCCGCGGCTCTCGGTGCGGTTCACCGCCGAGTCCATCGTCACCACGGCCTGCACGATCAGATTGTCGAACTCCAGCGTCTCGATCAGATCGGAATTCCAGATCAGCGAGCGGTCGGTCACCGCGACGTCGCTGATGCCGCTGTGGACCTTGTGAATCAGGTTGTGCCCTTCGTTCAGCACCTCGCCGGTGCGGAACACCGCGCAATTGTTCTGCATCACATGCTGCATGCTGTCGCGCAGCTTCGCGGTCGGCGTGTCGCCGGAGGCGTTGCGATAGCGATCGAGCCGGCTGAGCGCCTTGTCGGCCGAATCCGACGGCAGGTCCGGCTGCTTGCCGTTCGGGGTCAGCTTCTCCGCGCAGCGCAGCGCCGCGGCGCGGCCGAACACCACCAGATCGATCAGCGAATTGGAGCCGAGACGGTTGGCGCCGTGCACGGAAACGCAGGCTGCTTCGCCGACCGCCATCAGGCCCGGCACCACGAAATTGTCGTCGCCGTTCTTCTTGGTCAGCGCCTCGCCGTGGAAGTTGGTGGGGATTCCGCCCATGTTGTAATGCGCGGTCGGCACGATCGGGATCGGCTCGCGCGTCACGTCGACATTGGCGAAGATCTTCGCCGACTCGGAAATGCCGGGCAGGCGCTCCTGCAGCACCTTGGGGTCGAGATGATCGAGGTGCAGGAAGATGTGATCCTTGTTCTTGCCGACGCCGCGGCCCTCGCGGATCTCGATGGTCATCGCGCGCGAAACGACGTCGCGCGACGCAAGGTCCTTGGCGGAAGGCGCGTAGCGCTCCATGAACCGCTCGCCTTCCGAATTGACAAGATAGCCGCCCTCGCCGCGGGCGCCTTCGGTGACGAGACAGCCGGCGCCGTAAATGCCGGTCGGATGGAACTGCACGAATTCCATGTCCTGCAGCGGCAGGCCCGCGCGCAGCGCCATCGCGCTGCCGTCGCCGGTCTGGGTGTGGGCGCCGGTGCAGGAATGATAGATGCGCCCATAGCCGCCGGTGGCGAGAATGGTGGTCTGCGCGCGGAAGCGATGCAGCGTGCCGTCGTCGAGCTTGAGCGCGATCACGCCGCGGCAGGTGCCCTGGTCGTCCATGATCAGGTCGATCGCGAAGAACTCGATATAGAATTCCGCGGAATGACGCAGCGCCTGGCCGTACATGGTATGCAGCATGGCGTGGCCGGTCCGGTCCGCGGCGGCGCAGGTGCGCTGGGCCTGTCCCTTGCCGTAGTCCACCGTCATGCCGCCGAACGGCCGCTGGTAGATCCTGCCGTCCTCGGTGCGCGAGAACGGCACGCCCCAGTGCTCGAGTTCGTAGACCGCCGCCGGCGCCTGACGCACCATGTATTCGATCGAATCCTGGTCGCCGAGCCAGTCCGACCCCTTGACGGTGTCGTACATATGCCAGCGCCAGTTGTCCTCGTGCATGTTGCCGAGCGAAGCCGAGATGCCGCCTTGCGCCGCCACCGTATGCGAGCGGGTCGGAAACACCTTGGTGATGCAGGCGGTGCGCAATCCCGCCTCGCCGCAGCCGACCACGGCGCGCAGGCCTGCGCCGCCGGCGCCGACCACGACCACGTCGTAGGTGTGGTCCTCGATCGGATATGTTTTTCCATTGCTGGCAGGACCGCCATTCGGGGCCTTGCCGTTGCCGTCAGCCGCCATGGGGCTACACTCCGGATGACAATTTGAGAATGGCGTAGATCGAGGCCAGCGCCACCGCAACCGAGAAGAAATTGTTCGCCATGATGGCGGCGAGTTTCACCATCTCGCCGTGCACGTAGTCCTCGATCACCACCTGCATGCCGATCTTCATGTGCCAGATGCTGGCGACGATGAACAACAACAGGATGATCGCGACCAGCGGCGATCCCAGGATTTGCGCGGCGCCGGCCTGATTGCGGCCGAGCAGCATCATGACAACCACGATCACGGGCAGGATCAACAGCACCATCGCCACCGCGGTGAGGCGCTGGCGCCAGAAGTCGGAAGTGCCGGAATGCGAGGAGCCGAGGTTGCGGACGCGGCCGAGCGGCGTGCGCATCGATTTCGGGCCTTGGGAAGCTGGCGTGCTCATCGTCCGCCTCCGATCGCGTAGGCGGCGATCCACAACAGCACGGTGAGCGAAATGCCCCCGATCAGCGCGCCCCAGGTCAGGGTCTCGCGCTCGTTCGCCTTGAAGCCATAGCCGAGGTCCCAGATGAAATGCCTGATGCCGCTGAGCAGATGATGCATCAGCGCCCAGGTGTAGCCGAACACGATCAGGCGGCCGATGAAGCTCGAGGTGAAGGCCTGCACGTTGGCGTAGGCGGCGGGCCCGGAAGAGGCCGCGATCAGCCACCAGGCCAGCAACAGGGTGCCGAAATACAGCGCCACACCGGTGATGCGATGGATGATGGACATCGCCATCGTGAGGGTGACGCGATAGGTCTGCAGATGCGGCGAAAGCGGTCGTTCGATCCTGGCGGTCATTGGCGGCTTTGACGGTTGCGGGCCCACGCAGGGACCCCATGAGGGATCGCGGAGACGAAGCCTATTTACGAAGTCGAATCACTGAGTGCAACGACGAAATCGGCCGTTTGCGAACCAATGTTCATAGCTTCAGATGAGCCTTGCATTTGAGCACATTGACAAGGTCGCCTGCTCCTGCAGGCTGGTATACCTGAAGCACGATTCATGAACGCGCGCAGTTTCGACGCGTGAAAAGGAAGAACCGGGATGGCGACCGCTGGGCTCAACATGTCCGAACTGATCCAACTGGCGATGCTGCTGGTGGCGGTCGGCGCGCTCTCCGGATTCCTCGCAGGCGTGTTCGGCATCGGCGGCGGCGCGATCCTGGTCCCGGTGTTTTACGAATGCTTCCGACTGGCGGGCGTGCCGCTGGAGGTGCGGATGCCGCTCTGCATCGGCACTTCACTGGCCATCATCATTCCGACCTCGATCCGCTCCTGGCGCGCCCACCACCTCCGTGGCGCGGTCGACACCGGGATCCTGAAGGCGTGGTGGCTGCCGGTGCTGGCCGGCGTGATCGCCGGCAGCGTCACCGCGCGCTACGCGCCGGAGCGGCTGTTCAAGATCGTGTTCGTCGCGGTGGCCTGGTCGGCCGCCGCCCGCTTGTTGCTGGCGCGTGCGACCTGGAAGTTCGGCGACGATCTCCCCAAGGGCCTGGTGATGAAAGTCTACGGCTTCTTCGTCGGGATTCTCTCCACGCTGATGGGCATAGGCGGCGGATTGTTTTCGAACCTGCTGATGACCTTCTACGGCCGGCCGATCCATCAGGCGGTCGCGACCTCCTCGGCGCTGGCGGTCCTGATCTCGATTCCCGGCGCGCTCGGCTATGTCTATGCCGGCTGGCCCGCGGCCGCGCGGTTTCCCGATGTCGCCGCGCTGCAATGGCCGTTCGCGCTGGGCTACGTCTCGCTGATCGGCGCCGTGCTGGTGATGCCGTTGAGCCTTCTCACTGCGCCGCTCGGGGTCCGGGCCGCGCATGCGATGTCGAAGCGGACGCTTGAAATGGCGTTCGGCATCTATCTGTTCATCGTCGGCAGCCGATTCATGATCAGCCTGCTGTAGCAATGATGGCGCGGCATCGACTCTAGATATGGCCCGTCAATCCTTCAGCCGCACCTCGCTGTAGCGCCATTTGCGCATATCGCCTGCGCTTTCGATCCGGTCGGAATCAGCCAACGCGGCGAGGCGAGCGCCGACGATATCGGCATCGATCGGCAGTCTGAGCTGCTCGCACTGCTCCAGTGTCTTGAAGATAACCAGGGCGGTCTTCTGCAACCGCGAGGTCATGACCGAAAAGATAATCCGATCTAGTGGAGCGACTCTAACGCTTGTTTCCCGCGTTTGACAGCGGCGAGGACGCGTTTTGGATCGGCGGTCCATACGAAGGGTTTGGGGTCGGCGTTTGTCTCGGCGACGAAGCGGTTGATGGCGAGTTGCAGGTCAACGACGGATCGGAACACGCCTCGCTTGAGGCG
>JBGPSI010000045.1:0-28366 GCA_041490045.1 Bradyrhizobium sp. | reverse complement strand
GGATGCGGACAGAACGATCGAAGCCGGCGAGTGCCGCTACCCGCTCCCCCGTGGACGAACCTAGGCTGCTTGCCCGGGCAACCGAATTGCTCCGGCAAGCCGATATCAGCGGCGCCCGCCCGTTGCTTGAGCACGCGCTGGAGCATGGCAGCGCGCGTGCTGCCTTTATGCTGGCCGAGACTTACGACGCGCGCGTGCTGCAATCGTGGCGCGCGCGCGGAATTTCCGGTGATCTTGCGAAGGCGCGCGAACTATATGAACAGGCGCAGGCAGGCGGCATTGAGGACGCGAAGGCGCGCATTGACGCCTTGAAATAGGGATCGGCTCATAGCTCGGCCGGCCCGCGGCAGTCAGCTGGAGGATGGAGATGCCCGTGTCGCTCATGAAGTTTTCTACCGTGGCATTAGCTGCGACGATCTTAGCCGTGCTCGGCCTGCAGTTGCCCGCAGATGCTCAATCCCGCCCGAGGCGCGAGACGCCGACGGACGCGGCGCTGGCGAAGAAGACCGACATAGCCGCCAGAGAACGCATCAATGCATGGACCGTCGGTCTCGCCGGCGGGCTGATCGAAGGCGCGCCACTTCGTCTCGCGGCGGAGATCGCTCGGGTCGTGAATGAGGAGGACAAGCTTCACGTCATCCCGATCGTGACGACCGGCGCAGCCGAAAATATAAACTCGCTTTTATATCTCAGGGGTGTTGATGCGGCCATCATCAACACGGATGCTCTTGACGAGTACAAGGCCCAGGTACCGTTCATCGAACGGCGCCTTGTCTATATTCTGAACCTGTTTCCGTCCGAATTGCACATCTTCGTCCGTCCCGAGATCCGGTCGCTCGAAGACCTCAGGGGCAAGAAAGTCAACTTCAACACGCAAGGCACGGCGGCCGCCTATTCCGGTCCGCTTATCTTCAGCCGGCTGGGCCTGAATGTGGAAAAGATGTTCATTCCCCACCAGGTTGCGTTGGAGCAAATGAAACGCGGAGAAATGTCAGCCGTCGTGTTTGTGACGTCAAAGCCCGTTGACGCCTTCCTGAAGGGACGCTGGGATCCGGGTTTCAAGTTTCTTGCTGTCGAATACGACGCCAAATTCGAGGATTACTATCTTCCATCATCGATCGAGGCGACGGACTATCCGAGCCTGGTGCCGAAGGGCGAGCGGATCGCGACGATCGCCGTTCCCACCATCCTTGCGGCCTTCAACTGGCCTCAACAGTCCGACCGATATCGGCGCGTGGCGCGCCTTGTAGATCACCTGTTCAGTCGCCTCGACAGATTGCAGTCGCCCGGCTTCGATCCGAAGTGGAAGGAAGTCAACCTGCGCGCCGAGGTGCCCGGTCTCGAGCGGTTCCGGCCGGCACAGGAATGGCTTGATCGTCCGCAGGCCGTAACAGCGGGGCCGACCCAATGAAGGGGGTGGGCGTGCTCGCTGTGACCGTTCTGTCAAGCCTGAGCCAGGCGGTGCATGCTCAAGCCGGTGACGCGGTCGATCGCCTGAGGGGATGCTCAAAATATGAAGGCGTGGAGCGGCTGAAGTGCGTCGACGAACTCTTGCAGGAGGCAGCACCTGACGCTGTGCAGCCACCAGGCCCGAACTGGATTATCAGCGAGACGACTTCGCCGGTTGACTACAAGCCGCAGATCGCTGCGCTGACGACGGCGCGCGCGTCGTCGTCGTCGCAAGACGCCCCGTCCTCGCTCGCCATTCATTGTCGCGCCCAACGCACAGAGCTGATCATTTCCACGACGGGCTCCTGGAAGCAAGCCACGGATGGTGAGGTGAAGGTCGTATACCGGATCAACGAAGAGCCGCCTGTTGAACAACGCTGGAGACCCGCGGAGGCGGGGAGAAGCCTCGCCTTTCAGGGGGACGTCGTTCGGCTCCTGCGCTCGATGCCGGATGGCGGCCAGATTCTCGTTAAAGTTTACGCTGGAAAATCTCCGCCGTATGAAAGTACGTTTGGATTGGCCGGCCTGGATCCGATCCGACGTAAAATCGCAGCGGCTTGCAACTGGCCCCAGTCCTGATCGACGCGCAAATAAAAAAGATTGCCGGTATTCGCGGCCTCGAAGAGCCGCGAGGCGTGATGAGGGGGCCGCGTTCCGCTTGTTGCCGGAACGGTTCTTGCGAAGAACCGACTGGCTCGCCAAATGGGATGGCGATCCTGATTTCTTGCGCGATAAGCACCGCGCGATTGTGCTCCCACCAGCAACAGGCCGAACGCCCATCGCAGCGGCCATTGACCTGGTAACACTCGGCCGCCTCGCCGAGGTCGCCATGCAGGCACCTTCGGACAGTCGAATCTCACGTTTTGTGGCGCGCAGGAGCGATCGCGGCAGAATCCAGCTGATTTTTGCTCGAAAACGCCAGCAATGAATGGCGCTTTGGTTGCTTTTGGCCTAAAGCAACCCCAATTCAATCACATCCGCCACTCAGCGGCCGTGCTTCTGCTGGGCACGCAAGCCTCAAACCATTGGGTTCGAGGCTCTGTTCGATGTTCTGGCGCAGACACCAACCAAGGCTTTCAATCCCGTGACATTCTCAACCACGCCTCCGCCGCTCGCTCGAGCCTTGACGGAGCGCAATTACGATCAGGCGACCGCGGTCCAGACCGCCGTGCTTGCGGACGCGGCCAAAGGCCGCGATCTTCTCGTCTCGGCGCAAACCGGCTCGGGCAAGACCGTCGCTTACGGGCTGGCGATCGCTGAAGACCTTCTCGGCGATGCCGAGCGGTTCGCGCGGGCCGCCGCACCGCTTGCGCTGATTGTGGCGCCGACCCGCGAGCTTGCCTTGCAGGTGCAGCGCGAACTCGCCTGGCTCTACCAATATGCGGACGCGCGCGTGGTTTCCTGCGTCGGCGGGATGGATCCGCGCCGCGAACAGCGCGAGCTTGCCGCGGGCGCGCACATCGTGGTCGGCACGCCCGGCCGGTTGTGCGATCACTTGCGGCGCAATCGGCTCGATATATCGGAATTGAGGGCCGTCGTGCTCGATGAGGCCGACGAAATGCTCAATCTGGGCTTTCGCGAGGATATGGAATTCATCCTCAAGACCACGCCGGACACCCGCCGCACGCTGTTGTTCTCGGCGACCTTGCCGCGCGGTATCGTCGCGCTGGCGAAGCACTATCAGCAACAGGCCTTTCGCGTCGAGGTCGCGGGCGACGAAGGCGGCCACGCCGATATCGAGTACCGGGCCATCCGGATTGCCGCGGGCGATGTCGAGCACGCGGTCGTCAACGTGCTGCGCTTTTTTGAATCACCGAGTGCGCTGGTGTTCTGCAACACGCGGGATGCCGTCCGGCATTTGCAGGCGACGCTTCTGGAGCGCGGCTTCTCCGTGGTCGCGCTGTCGGGAGAATTGACGCAGAGCGAGCGAACCCAGGCGCTGCAGGCGTTGCGGGATGGACGCGCCCGCGTCTGCGTCGCCACCGACGTGGCGGCGCGCGGCATCGACCTGCCGAACCTCGATCTCGTCATTCACGCCGACATGCCGAACGATGCGGAGGTCATGCAGCATCGTTCCGGCCGCACCGGCCGCGCGGGCCGCAAGGGCGTCAGCGTGCTGCTGGTGCCGTCTGCGAAAAAGCGGCGCGCCGAGTTGCTGCTGAATCTGGCGGGCGTCGATGCTGTCTGGGGCACGGCTCCCACCGCGGAAGAAATCCGCAAGCTCGATCAGGAGCGCATGCTGCACGATGCCCTGTTCACCGACGAGACGACTGCCGAGGATCTGGTCCTGGCGCAGGCATTGCTTGCCGAGCGGTCGGCCGAGGATATCGCCGCGGCGCTGGCGCGGCTTTATCGCGCGCGGCTGCCTTCACCCGAGGATATTCTCGATCCAGGCCAGGGTGCCGGCCGATCGCGTGACTTCGGCGGTCGCGAAAAGGACGGCCGGACGTCGCGGCCCGACGATCGCGCTGCCGGACCGCGATCGAAGAACGGGAAATCACCTGCGCGGCACGACATGGCGGAGGGCAGCGTCTGGTTCCGCGCCGCCATCGGACGAAGGAAGAACGCGGAAGCCCGCTGGCTGTTGCCGATGATCTGCCGTCGCGGCGGCATCGACAAGCATGACATCGGCGCCATCCGCATCATGGACACGACCACCGAGTTCGAAATTTCCCAACGGGTCGCGGAATCCTTCGCCGCCAAGATCGGCCGCCCGGACAAGGAAGACAACATCCGCATCGAAGCGCTGGCGGAAGCTCCCCAAGCCCAGGCGCGCCCGGAAAAACGTTCACATCCGCCTCGGCGGGAGGACGGCAAGCCCGATCGCAGCGCCCGTCAGACCGATGAATTGCGTGATGCGCGGGGGTCGAAACAACACGGCAAGCCTCACGCCGATAGCGGGTCGAAATCCAGCGGTGAGCCGGGGTTCAAGAAGAAAAAGCCGTATCAGGATAAGCCGGCTTACGCCGGACACCCACTGCTGGCCGGCGTGTCCCATGCAAAACCCGCCTTCGGAAAGAAGGCAAAGCAGAAACGCCGCGGCTGATGCTGTGAGCGTCTATTGCGCCCTTGCTACCAGGCGCAGCATGCTCATCACGCATCCGAGCACGGCAAATGCGGCGCCGAGCACCAGGGCGGTCGTCGCGCCTTCACGGCCGACAAGGCCGAAGCATAGCGCCGCAAGCGCAGCCCCGCTGGTCTGGCCGACCAGCCGCGCGGTCGCCACGATGCCGCTGGCGCTGCCGCCGCGGTCGGAAGGCGCGCTGGACATGATCGCCTTCATGTTGGGCGCCTGGAAGAAGCCAAATCCGCATCCGCAAAGCGCCATGCGCCAGACGATGTCGGCGACATGCGGGTTCGCCGGCAGCATTGCCAAGAGCGCCATCCCGAGGCCGAGCAAAGCAAGGCCGAGGCTGCCGAGAATTCCCGCGGCATAACGATCGGACAGGCGCCCCGCGATCGGCGCCATCACCGCCACTACGAGCGGCCACGGGGTCATGAAGAAGCCGGTCTCGACCTGGGTGCGGCCCAGAATGTCCTCGAAATAAAACGGCAACGAGACGAAGGCGAGACCCTGCACCGCGAACGAGCAGATCGCGGTGGCCGTGGACAGCGCGAACAGCGGCCTGCGAAATAGGTCGACCGGCAGCATCGGCGCCGGATGGTCGGCCTGCCGGCGGATCAGCACCCAGCCGATCAGCACGGCGGCGACCAGTTCGATCGCGATGAAGGCGGGGCGCTCGTGATGTGCAGCACTTCCGACTCCCAGCATGAACAGGCCGAGGCAGCCCGCGGCCAACATCGCGCCGGGAAAATCGAACGAATGGGTCGCGCGCGGAGTGCGCGGCAAAGTTTTCAGCCCGATCGCCATCGCAACCAGGCCGAAGGGAATGTTGACGGCGAACAGCCAGGGCCATGGCCCCAACGCCAGGATGCCGGAGGCAATGGTGGGGCCGAGCGTGAAGGCGGTCGCGACCACCATCGCGTTGTGGCCGAAACCGCGGCCCTGCAGGCGCCCGGGATAGACGTAACGGACCAGCGCGGTATTCACGCTCATGATGCCGCTGGCGCCGAGGCCCTGCAGCACGCGTGCTGCCAGGAGGCTAGGCAATGACCAGGCGCCCGCGCAGGCGAGCGAGGCCAGCGTGAACAGCAGAAGCCCGGCGAGATAAACCCGGCGGTGACCGACGATCTCGCCGAGCGCCGCGAGCGGCAGCAGCGTCGCCACCAGGGCGATCTGATAGACGTTCACCACCCAGATGACGTCGGCCGGACCGACATGCAGATCAGCCGCGATGGCCGGAAGCGCGATGTTCGCGATCGCCGTATCAAGCGAAGCCATCGCCAGCGCGGCGAAAATTGCAGCTGCCGCCCAACCCCGGCGCTCCTCCGGCAGGCCATCGATCGCAGCCGGCTTGTTCGCCGAAATTGTTTCCGTCGACATTCGAGGGGAATCTCCAGATGCCCGGAGATGTAGTCCGAATACCGGCCAGCCAGCAGGCAGTTCCCTGCATGACGCATATGCGCGACCAATGGCGGCGCTGCGTCTGCTCCGGCTGTACCCGGTGGCCGCAGCCGGAGGTGAGGGCGCCTCAGGCTGATTTCGCCAGGGGTTCGCCGAGTCCCTCGCGGACGAATTGCTCGAATGTGTTCGGCCTGGCGCCGCCGATCTTTTCGATCGTATCGGTCACCGCGAAACGGGCGGCTTCCTCACTCAGGCTGGCAGCGCGGAGCGCCTTCCAGAGCGCGGATAGATGCGCCAGTGCATGCGCATTATAGCCACGCGCCATGGCATCGTTGCGCCACTCCTCGTCCGTGGTCTCCTCGTAGCGCACGTCCCTCGCCAGCACGCGGCCGAAGGTCGCGATGATGTCCTTCAGCGAGATGACGCTGCCGACCACCGGATAGGCGGCATTCGCAGGCAATGACGGGCTGGTCAGCAGGCCGACCGCGACCCGCGCCACATCCTCGGCCGAAACCAGCGGAAGGACGGTGGTTTCCTTGCCCCAGGGCAGGCGTACGGCTCCCTCCGCCGGCAGGCTCAGCCGAACCTGCGAGCCCAGATTCTCGTAGAACACGGTCGCCCTGACATGCACCGCGCCAATGCCGGCCCATTCGAACACCTGTTCGGACAGATAATTTTGCCGCATCCGCGGGGTGGGGGCGTCTATGGAAGATTGCAGCATCACGAGATTGACGAGGCGCGTGATGCCGGCCTTGCGCGCGGCCAGCGCCATCGCGGCGGTCGCGTCGAGCAGGCCGTCCTGAACCGGGTAAGCAAAATAGATGGCCGAGGTGCCTTGCGCCGCGCGCTGGACCGCCCCGGCGTCGAGAAAATCGCCCTCGAAGATTTCGGCGCCGAGCCCGCGCAAATGCTCCGAGCGCTCGTCGATGGAATGGACGAAGGCGCGGACGGGAACCCCGCGTGCGAGCAGCATTTCCGAAACGTGCCGTCCGGTCTTGCCTTGCCGGCCGCCGGCTGCTGACGTGACGAGAACTGGTGTTGTCATGGCTATGCCTCCTTGTGCATTCTGGCCCGACTGGGTACCATCCGGTACCAGTACTTCAAAGATATGGTACCATATGGTACCAAGTCAAGGGAGATTTGATGGCGGCGAAATCGACGGCAAAACCTCGCCCGGACGAGACCGACGAACCCCCGGCGCGCCAGCGCATCCTCGATGCGGCCTTCTCGGCGTTCATGGAGCGCGGTTTTGCCGAGACCTCGACGCTGGAGATCGCGACGCGGGCGCGGGTTTCGAAACGCGAGCTTTATGCGCTGGTCGGCAGCAAGCAGGAAATGCTGGCGGCCTGCATTGGCGAGCGCGCCAGGCGGCTGCAGATGCCCGCCGGCTTGGGCGAACCGCATGATCGCGAAAGCCTTGCGCGCACGCTGGAAACACTGGGAACGCGGTTCTTGCGGGAAATCTCGGATCCGACCGTCATCGCCGTGTTTCGCCTGGCGATTGCCGAAGCGGTGCGCGCGCCCGAGGTTGCGCAGGCGCTGAACTCCGGGGCTGTCGAGCCCAGCCGGGCCTCCTTGCGCGAGCTGATGACCCGCGCCCGGTCGGCCGGGCTGCTCGGCGGTGAGCCTGCCGAGATGGCCGAACAGTTTGTCGGACTGCTGTGGGGCAACCTGATGACCGGGCTGTTGCTGCGAACGACCGAGCGGCCGACCCCGCGCGAGATCGAGCAGCGCGCGAAGGCAGCCGCCGCGAGCTTGCTGCGGCTGTATGCGAAGCCTGACCGGGCCCCTTGAATCTTGCCAGCCAAAACAACTTCATTATATCTAGCTTTCCTCCTGCTATTTTAAGCGAGACCGATATGACGACGGACACCGTTGCCGAGCACAAGCCATTTCAGGCCGAAGTTGCCGAGCTCCTGCACCTGATGGTGCACTCGGTCTATTCAGAGACCGACATTTTCCTGCGCGAACTGATATCGAACGCCTCCGACGCGCTGGACAAGCTGCGCTACGAGGCGATCGCGGCGCCCGATCTTACCGCCGACGGCGAGCCGCCGAAGATCCGCATTGTGCCCGACAAGAAGGGCGGGACGCTCAGCGTGATCGACAACGGCATCGGCATGGACCGCCAGGAGCTGATCGACAATCTCGGCACCATCGCGCGTTCCGGCACAAAATCCTTCCTTTCCCGACTGACCGAGGCCAAGGACGGTGCCGGCCTGATCGGCCAGTTCGGCGTCGGCTTCTACGCCGCCTTCATGGTCGCCGACCGGATCACCGTCACCAGCCGTCGCGCCGGCACCAGCGAGGTCTGGACCTGGTCCTCATCCGGCGGAAACGGTTTCGATATTGCGCCTGCGGCTGACGAAGACGCAAAACGCATCGCGCGTGGCACGGAAATCGTCCTGCACCTGAAGGAGGATGCAAAGAAATATCTGGAAGCTTACGAGATCGAGCGGATCGTCGGCTCCTATTCCGACAACATCCAGTTTCCGATCGAGTTGAAGCCGGAAGAGGGCGAGCCGTGCCAGATCAATTCGGCCAGCGCCCTTTGGCAGCGGCCGAAATCGGACCTGAAACCCGAAGACTACACGCAGGCCTATCGCTCCATTGCCGGCGCCTTCGACGAGCCGGCGATGACGCTGCATTACCGCGCCGAGGGCCGGCAGTCCTATGCCGTGCTGCTGTTCGCGCCGTCGACAAAACCGTTCGACCTGTTCGATGCGAACCGCAAAGGCCATGTCAAGCTCTATGTCCGCCGCGTCTTCATCGCCGACGATGCCGATCTCTTGCCCGGCTATCTTCGCTTCATCCGCGGCGTGGTCGACAGCGAGGATCTGCCGCTCAACATCTCCCGTGAGATGCTGCAGAACAATCCGCAACTGGCGCAGATCCGCAAGGCCGTGACCGGCCGGGTGATAGGCGAGCTTGAAAGCCTCGCCGAGAAAGTGCCGGAAACGTTTGCAAGAATCTGGGATGCGTTCGGGTCGGTGATCAAGGAAGGCATCTGGGAGGATTTCGAGCGGCGCGAGAAACTGCTGGCGCTGTCGCGCTTCACCACCACGTCAGGCGAGAAGCGTTCGCTGAAGCAATATGTCGAGACCCTCAAACCCAACCAGACCGAGATCTATTATCTGGTCGGCGACAGCATCGAGCGGCTGAAATCGAATCCCAAGCTGGAATCGGCAACCGCCCGCGGCATCGAGGTGCTGCTGCTCACCGATCCCGTCGACGCCTTCTGGACCTCGGCGCCGCTCGATTCCGGCGGCAAGCCGCTGAAATCGCTGAGCCAGGGCGATGTCGATTTCGGCTTGATTCCGCTGATCGACGACAAGGCCGACGCGGCGAATCCGGCCGCCGACGAAGCCGCAACCATCGCCGTCATCAAGGACGTGCTGGGCGAGCGTGTCTCCGACGTGCGCGCGTCGCAGCGGCTCACCACCAGCGCCTCATGCCTGGTGGCGGGCGGCGCGGGCCAGGACCGTGTGCTGGAGAAATTGCTGGCACAGCAGAACCGGGGCGCGGTGACAAAGCCGATTCTCGAGATCAACATGCGCCACCCTCTCGTCGCCGCCATTGCCGGGCAGAAGGATGCCGCCCGCGACTTGTCGTTGCTGCTGCTGGAGCAGGCGCAGATCCTCGACGGCGAGTTGCCGGAGGATCCGGCGGCGTTCGCCAACCGGCTCAACGAACTGGTGCTGCGCGGATTGGCGAAGGGCGGCTAGTCTAGCGCTTTTAGCCGATGTCGACCACGATCTTGCCGGCGCCGTCGCCGGCTTCGACCGCGCGATAGGCGTCGCCGACGCCCGACAGCTCAAAATGCCTGGGATCGACGCGGGGGACGACCTTGCCGGCTTCGACCAGCCTTGTGGCTTCGCGCAGAATCTCGCCGTGATGCGCGCGGCCTTCGCCCGTCAGCATCGGCAGCAGCGTGAACACGCCCGAATAGCTCGCGGCGCGGAACGACAGCGGCGCCAGCGCATGCGTGCCCCAGCCGAGCGCGCTGACGACATGACCGAATCGGGTGACCGCGTTGAACGAGGCATCGAGCGTCGCACCGCCGACGGTGTCGTAGACGATGTCGAAGCCGCGACCGTCGCTGTATTTGGCAACGTAGCTTTCGACCGACATTGCCCGGTAGTCGATCCCGACCGCGCCAAGCCCCTTGATATAGGCTTGGCTAGCGGCCGAGCCGGTAGCGAACACGTCGGCGCCGAAGGCGCGCGCGATCTGGACGGCGATATGCCCGACGCCGCCGGCGCCGCCGTGGACCAGCACTTTCTGCCCGGCATGAACGCCGGCGCGATCGACCAGCCCTTCCCACGCGGTGATGAAGATCAGCGGCAGAGCCGCGGCTTCGCGCATGCCCATGTTGCCGGGCTTTCGCGCCAGCAGGTCGGCGTCGACGGAAGCAAATTGCGCCAGCGAACCTTGCAGGCCGCCGACGCCGCCTGTCATGCCGTAGACTTCATCGCCGGGCCGGAAATCCGTCACCCCGTCGCCGACCGCTTCCACCGTGCCCGCGAGATCGATGCCGAGGATCGCGGGCAGGGGCTGGCGGGCGTGCACGGCCTGGCCGGCACGTATCTTGATGTCGAGCGGGTTGACCGCGCTCGCGGCGATGCGGACCAGCACCTGTCCCGGTTGGGGAGCCGGCCGTGGCACGGGCGCAATCCGGAATGCGGCGCCGGCGGCGTCGAGCGTTGCGGCCTGCATGGTCTGGGCTGATTTCATGCTGCCTCCGTCGAAGGATGGGCACCGTCATATTTGCCTTGTTCGCAAAATCGCAATAGCCGGGTGACGTGCCGACGTTCCTTCACGAAAATTCCGCGGGCGGCTTTCAGCTTCCAGCGCGCTCGCGATTTCGCTGCGCTTTGTCGCAGCCGTTCGTTCTCATTGAAGCGGCAGCAGTAAGGAAGGATTAAGCGATCCCTATTAGCTTGGGCCGCGCTTCGCCAAGCTGCATCCCTTTGCATCTGCTATCGTTTTCGCAATTTCCCGTTGAGGTCCACGATGTCTCGCGCACTCATTGAAACCGGCAATCTCGTCGTCAATCTGACGCCCAGTCCAATCGAGCCGTCCTGGATCATCGAAGGCAATCCGGTGGCGAAATCCTGCGCTCTCTCGCACAGCGCGGATGGGACGGCGTCGACCATCGTCTGGGAATGCAGCGAAGGCAAATTCAACTGGTATTACGATTTCGACGAGACAATCCTCATCCTCGAAGGCTCGATCGTTCTTGAAAACGATACCATGGGTCCGACCCGCTACGGCCCCGGCGATGTGATCTTCTTCAGGGATGGCGCCCACGCCAAATGGCATGTCGAGGGCCGGGTCAAGAAGCTTGCGTTCTGTCGCAAGACCAATCCGGCCATGCTCGGCTTCGCGCTGCGGGTGTTCTCCAAGATCAAGCGAACGCTGGCGCCGGCCGCCGAGCGTCAGGCCGCGAACCTGATGAGCGCCGGCTGAGAGGTTTTGGCAGGTCTTCGCGCCGCTGAACGCGGGCGGATCGGAACGACGCTTAGCGACCGATCGCTCCTGCGACGTGCGATGCCAGGGACTCCGCGAGCATATGGTAGCCCTCCGGGGTCAGATGCTGGCCGTCGGGCTGATGCGGCAACCCCCTCAATGCATTGTTCTGCAGCATGATCACCTGGATCCCCCGCGCGCTCAGGCGGCTCTGGATTTCGGCGGTGCGATCGGGGCTGCCCTTGCGCCGGTCGTTTCCGCCGGGCTGCAGGATCACGGCGCTGACGCCCCTGGAAACCACGCCATCCATCCGCCGCAGCATCCCCTCGGTGGTGTCGCCGTTGATGCCGGCGTTGACGACGCGGACATTCAGACCCTTCGCGCGCAGGATCGCTTCGAGCTGCGCCGGGAAGGCCTGATTGCGCGCCACGCCCTTGCCGTAGGTGTTGCTGGCGCCGAGCGCGACGACGGTTGCGGCATGAACCGAGGTCGCCGCGATCATCGGCGCCGCCGCAAGAATCGCAACGCACCCCGTTAACTGTAGCCAAGTTCGCGTTTTCATTGCCACCTCTCCAAATCGTCAAGCCAGCTTCAGCCGGTAAACATCCGCCGCCGTCCTGGAAAACAGCGCGGTCTTTTCGGACTCGCTACAGGCCGCCGCGATGCGCTTGAAGGCGTTGAAGATCACCTGATAGCTGCACTGGCCCTTGTCCGGCGGGAAATTGCTCTCGAACATGCAACGGTTGGGGCCGAAGGCCTCGATGCAGGTCTCGATATAGGGGCGCCAGGCCGCGGCCAATTCTTCCGAAGAGGGCGGCATCGGGCGCTCGTGAAAATCATAGCCGAGCAGCCGCATCGCCAGCCCGCCGAGTTTTACAACGACGTTGGGGCATTTCGCGATGTCGTGGATCGAGGCCTTCCAGCCCTCGAAAATCTCCTCACGGCGGCCGGCGTAGGTGCCGACGCCGATCGGACCACCGCAATGATCGAGCACGATCCTGGTGTCCGGAAAGGCGCGGGCGAGATCGGCGAGTTCGCCGATCTGCGGATGAAACAGCCAGGAATCGAAGCTCAACTTCAGCGGCGCGAGGCAGGCAAAGCCCTTGCGAAAGGTCGAATCGAGCAGGAGGCCCTTCGGCCGCAGGGCGTACATGCCGGCGACGTCGGGATCCGCATCCCACGGCGATGAATGCCGGATGCCGCGGAAGCGCCCGTTGCCGGCGGCGATCTCCGCCTCCAGCACCTCGCGCGCGCCTTCACCCATGAGCAGGTTGGCGTGGCCGACGATGCCGGCGCAGATCGCGGCCGGACCGTAACCGCCGCTCGCGCTCATTGCCGCCGCGCCGCCCGCGAATTCGACTTCGCCCACTGGCCGCATGGCTTCCGGCCCGCCGGCCCGATACATCGAGCGGGCCTCGACATAGACGGTCGCGATGATGTTATGGCCGGAGGCGATGTCGGCGGCCATCTCCTCGATCAGATAGCGCTGGCCGCCGCGATCCCAGAGATGATGATGGGGATCGACGATCGGGCGGCCGGGATCGAGGATTTCCTCCCTGCGCAGGCTGAGCCAGTCCTCGCGCGGATCGGCATAGAGCCCGCTTTTGGATGCGGGCAGCGTGCTGGCCATGGATCGTCACTCCCTTTTTTGTTTTTTTCGAAATCGTTCGAAAACGAAATTCAGACACCCAGGAGAATGATGACCGTCGGCGTCGATGGCAACGTCTCCCGCGAAATCGTCAGCGTCCGCTCGGTCCGCGTGTCGATGGCGAACTGCTGGCCGATCTTGCGCATGAATTCGTCGAGCGGGGTCATGAAACGATGCATCGGCAACACCACAGAGGCGCGCAAGCGCCGCGTGATATCCGAAATGCCGTCGAGCGACATCGTATAGGTGCCGTCGATCGGCACCATCACGATATCGAGCCGGCCGATCGCCGCAAAATGGCTGTCGTCGAGCCTGTGATGCAGGTGGCCGAGGTGGCCGATGCAGAGGCCGGCGACCTCGAAAATGAAGATCGAGTTGCCGTCCTTGATCATCTCGCCGCTCGAATCGTCGCCGAAATAGCGGCGGATGTCGGTGGTGACATTGCGGATGAAGACGTCGCCGATGCGCTCGGCGATCCTGGCCGGCTGCCCGTCGTCGCCCCAGCCGTGCAGCACGTGGGGAATGCGCGGATCCGGAAACAAGGTGTAATGGGTGCCGTGCGCGCGGTTCATGGTGACGACGTCAGGCAGCCGGCCGGTGGTGTAGGCGCCGCTGAAATCGGTCGCGATCCGCAACCCCCCCGGGCGTGTCGATATAGTAGGTCGAATGCCCGGCATAGGTGATCGCGACCTCGTCGGTCTTCGTATCCGCCAGGCGGAGGCTGACCGGCATGGCGCGGGGTGCGGCATGGGCCATCGCCAGGCATTCGCTGCGCGGGGCGTCTTGCGCGGCGGCGGTGGCGACCAGCGCGCCGAGCAATGCCAGAATGGCACTAAAACATCGCAGCATGAGCAGGCCCGTCATGAGGACGGGATGACTGTATCGCGCAATTCCATCGTCGTCATCGCGGCATTTTTCGTATCGCGACAGGCCGGCCAGGCGCTAAGGTCGGAAGCAACGACCGGGAGTTTGCAGCGAGGATTTTGCATTGACACCACAATCGGCAGGTCCGCCGCGTGCATCGTCGTCACGCCGGCTGGAACCGCTCCGCCCTATCGATGCCGGCGTCCTCAACGTCGGCTATTACGAGGCAGGTCCGGCGGACGGGCCGGCCGTGATGCTGTTGCACGGCTTTCCCTACGACATCCACTCCTATGTCGACGCCGCTCCTTTGCTGGCGGCACAGGGCTGCCGCGTCATCGTGCCCTATTTGCGCGGCTATGGTCCGACCCGTTTCCGCGATCCGGCGACGCCGCGTTCGGGCGAGCAGGCCTCGATCGGGGCCGACCTGATCGCGCTGATGGATGCGTTGTCGCTCACGCGCGCCGTGTTCGCCGGCTATGACTGGGGCGGACGCGCCGCCTGCATCGGCGCGGCACTGTGGCCGGAGCGCTGCATCGGCCTGGTATCGGTGAACGGCTATCTGATCCAAGATATCGCAAAGGCGATGATCCCGGTGAAGCCGGAGCGCGAGGTGCCGCTCTGGTATCAATACTACTTTCAGCTCGAGCGCGGCCGCGCCGGCCTTGCCGCCAACCGGCGCGGCATCGCCCGGATCCTGTGGCGGCAATGGTCCCCGAACTGGCGTTTTGACGATGGCTGCTTCGAGCGGACGGCTCTCGCGCACGACAATCCCGACTATGTCGACGTCGTCATCCACAGCTACCGTCACCGCTTTGGTCTCGCTGACGGCGATCCGCAATATGCCGACATCCAGCGCCGGCTGGCGGCGCTGCCGGTCGTTACGGTGCCTGCCATCACGCTGGACGGCGATGCCGACGGCGTCGCGCCCCCAACCGATGGCACCGCGCAGGCCGCGAAATTTTCAGGGCCCCGTACCCATCGCGTGATCCCGCGCGCGGGCCACAATCTGCCGCAGGAAGAGCCGGAGGCGTTCGCGGCGGCGGTGATGGAGCTGGTCAAGGCTTAGGGATCACTCCCGCCGCGGGCTCATCTTCCAGGTCGCGGCGACGATGCCGAGCGTCATCAGGCCGCTGACGACCGCGACGATCGGAGCCGCCAGCGCCAGCGCCGCGGTCGCGGCCCATCCGATCGAGGAAAAGGCCTCGGCAAACGTCGCCAGCCGCGACGAGGTCTGGCGGCGGCGGAACTGGCTGCGCTTGGCCTGTACCCGGAACCAGAGCTGGATCGCGGTGGCGGAGGCGGCGGCAATCATGATGCCGAGCGCGGTAACCGCCGCCTGCAGCGGCGAGGCAAACAGCAAGGCTGCCACCAGCGGCGCAAAGATGACCGCGATCGCGATCAGCACCACTTCGATCTTGGCGCGGATCACGCGTGAGGGTTTTAGCGGCGCGGTCGCGACCAAGTCGGCGGCGTCCTCGCCCGAGATCGTCAGCCAGGCGAGGCCGCCGGCGAGCTGGCCGGCCGCCATGACGATCACCGGCGTGACCAGCACGATGGCGAGGTCCGAGTCGGAAAAGCTGCGCCACAGCATCACCGCCGGCGGCACCAGATACAATAGCTGCATCAGGGTCTGCGACATCAGCCAGGGATCGCGGTGCAAGAGGACAAATTCCTTGCGGCGCAGCGCCTGCTGGCGCGAGCCGGGGCGGAATGCCCTGGCGCGGGAGCCCTGACGGTTCGGCCGGGCGTTGGCGGATGCGAGCGCGGCGGTGTCGGCGAACCGGCCTGCGAAGATCGTCATCACGGCGCCGAGCAGCACGAGACCGCCGCCGAGCAGCAGCAGTAACGCCTCGCCGTCGCCGAGCACCGCCCGCGCAGGCCACCACACGATGCTGTCGATGTCGGGCGCGAATGCCGCCGCGGCGTCCGAGGTCAGCACTGCGAAACGCGACAGCGTGCCGTAGGACAGGATGGCGGCGATCTGCAGCGCGATGACGAAGCCGGCGCCGATGATGGCCGCGAGAATTTGCGCCACGAAACGCGTACGGCTCGGCCCGATCAGGCGAAACAGCAGGATCGTCGCCGCGATCGCCATCGCCGCAGCCGACAGGCCAATGGCGACGACGACGCCGTAGGCCGCAAACCATCGGATGCCGCCGCCGATCACCAGCACATCGACAAAGGGCGTCGAGAACAACAGCGCCATCGCAATCACCGACAGCGCGATGGCGGCGATGCGGATCGAGAAAACGTTTTCGAGCGGGGCCGGCGAGGACATGATCAGGTCGAAATCGGCGCGGGCGTAGAACACCCGCGTCACCGATTCGATGGCCTGCGACAGCATCAACGCCCAGCCGAGCCCAATGGTCGCCGTCATGACGATCAGCGAGGATTTGTCGAGTGGCGCGCGCAAATCCGCAAAGCGGCCGATCACCGCATAGGCGGGCAGATGCATGATCGCGGCGAAGACGATCAGGCCGATGACGGCGCGGGTCCGCTTGCGGCGGCTGCCCGTCATCATGGCGAGCCATTCCCGCCATGCCAGCCGGATCTCATGCCGGGCAAACCAGGAGAGCGCGGTCGCCGAACTCATGCCGCGGCGGCCTCGATATTGACCAGCGTGATGAACAGGTCCTCGAGGCTGGTGTCGTGATGCCCGTTCTGCTGGCGCAGTTCGGCCAGCGTGCCTTCCGCGACCAGGCGTCCCGCGGCGATGACGCCGATCCGGTCGGCCATGCGTTCGGCGACTTCCAGAATATGCGTGGTCATGATCACGGTGCAGCCCGAGCGGACCCGATCGCCGAGCAATCCCTTGACATGGCGCGCGGACACCGCATCCAACCCGGTCAGCGGCTCGTCCAGGATGATCAGGCGGGGGTCGTGCACCAGTGCTCCGGCCAGCGCCACCTTCTGGCGCATGCCCTTTGAAAATCCCTCGCAGCGTTCGTGCAGATGCGGCTCCAGTCCGAGCGAGACCAGCAAGTGATGCGCGACCGGTTCCGATGTCGCGGGATCGATGCCCCACAGGCCGGCGACGAATTCGAGATATTCCAGCGGCGTCAGCTTGTCGTAGATCATCGGCTCGTCCGAGACCCACGCCATCATCTGCTTGGCGGCGACGGGATCGGAGAGCGCGTCACTGCCGAACACCGCGACGGTTCCGGCATCGGGCCGCAGCAGACCGGCCACCATGCGCAACGTCGTGGTCTTGCCGGCGCCGTTGGGGCCGACCAGGGCATAGAATTCACCGGATCGCACGGTGAGATCGAGCGCGTCGACCGCGAGGCGGTCAAAACGCTTTGTTAACCCTCTCACTTGCAACGCGGATTCGTGCGGATTCATGGTGGCGGGACAATCTTGCGGTTGCATCCAGCTTCGAACCATAAACCCAAGAGATTTCGGCCCGGTGAATCCGGCGCGGCAAATCTCTCCAATGTGCACATGCCGCTCACCTCCGCGGCATTTGCCCGCAACCCCGGCGCGGAACGGCAACCCCCGCTGTGTTGACAGGCAACGGAGCTTCCGGCTGTATAGGTCCGCTCCTGCGGCTTTCGGCAAGCGATGCCGAACAGCGCGTGGACACAAGATGCGGCAAAGGCGGTCGTTAGAATCGCTCGCATCGGGGGAGGGATGTCGACAATGCTGGACTTCGTTCAGCAGTTGGTGAGCGGCGTTGCGCTCGGCTGCGTCTACGGCCTGATCGCGCTCGGCTTTGTGCTGGTATACAAGGCTACCGAGGTCGTCAATTTCGCCCAGGGCGACCTGATGATGCTGGGCGGATTCTTCGCCTTTACCTTCATTGGCATTCTCGGCTTCAATTACTGGATCGGCTTCGCCTGCGCGGTTGCGGCGATGGCGCTGTTCGGCATGCTGGCCGAGCGCCTGGTGGTGCGTCCGATCCTCGGCTATCCGCAATTCTCCATCATCATGGCCACCATCGGGCTCGGCTATTTCCTGCGCTCGGTGGTCGGCATGATCTGGGGCACCGACGACTTCAAGATCGAGACGCCGTTCAGCCAGGGCGTGGTGCGGATCGGCTCGCTGGTGCTGGCCTATGACAAGCTCTCGGTGATCGCGGCGACCATCATCCTGTGCACGCTGCTCTATCTGTTCTTCAACCGCACCGCGCTCGGTACCGCGATGCGCGCGAGTTCGGAAAACATGCTGGCGGCCTATTACATGGGCATTCCGGTCAAGCGCGTGGTGTCGATCGTGTGGGCGATCAGCGCCTCGGTGGCGACCTGCGCCGGCGTGCTGCTGGCGCCGATCACCTTCATTCATTCCAATGTCGGTCTGGTGCTCGGGCTGAAAGCGTTTCCGGCGGCGGTGCTCGGCGGTTTCGGCTCGATCCCCGGCGCGGTGGTCGGCGGCGTGCTGATCGGCGTGATCGAGAGCATGGCCGGCTTCTATCTGCCGGAGGGCTGGAAGGACGTCGCGCCCTATGTCGTCCTGCTGGCGGTGCTGCTGCTCAAGCCCGAAGGCCTGTTCGGCCTTCGCATCCGCAAGAAGGTCTAGCCATGCGCTTCATGTTCAAGACCGATTATGAAGACGACATCCGGCTGTTCCCGCACAGCGGTTACCTGTTCTCCTATGGTACCTTGCTGGTGCTGCTGGCGATCGCGCCGTTCGTGCTGTCCAGTTACATCGTGAGCCAACTGGTGTTCGTCTGCATTTATGCCACCGTCGGCGTCGGGCTGATGATCCTCACCGGTTTTACGGGGCAGGCCTCGCTGGGCCATGCCGCCTTCCTCGCCATTGGCGCCTATACGGCGGCCTATCTGCAGCAGTTCAACGTGCCGTTCCCGGTCTATTTCCTGGCCGCAGGGCTATTGACCGGCGTAATCGGCGCGCTGGTCGGCTTTCCGGCGTTGCGGCTGCAGGGCATCTATCTCGTGATTGCGACGATTTCCTTCGCCCTGATCGTCGAGGAGATCCTGGCGCGGTGGGAAAGCGTGACCAACGGCAATGAGGGCATGCGGGTCAAGACTATCCAGATGCTCGGCACCACCGTGCCGCGCGACAGCCCCGCCTTCTATTTCCTCTGTCTCGGCGTGCTGATCCTGACCATTGTCGGTACGCTCAATCTGTTGCGCTCTCCCACGGGCCGCGCCTTCGTCGCGATCCGCGACAGCGAGACGGCGGCGCGCAGCATGGGCGTCAACGTCTCGCTCTACAAGGTAAAATCATTCGCGATCAGCGCTGGTATCACCGGCTTCGCCGGCTGCCTGTTCGCCCACAAGCTGTCCTTCATCAGCCCGGAAATGTTTACCCTCCAGCTCTCGATCGAATTCATCATCGTGATCCTGATCGGCGGCACCTTCAGCCTCCACGGCGCCGTGCTGGGGGCGATCTTCATCGTCATGATCGATCCGTTCCTGACCTATCTGAAGGACGATGTTCCCGGCATGGTCGCAGGCGTGGCAGCGGCGCTGGGCGCCGGCGCCGAGCGCGCGGCGCATATCCAGGACAGCGTTGCGGCGTTCGCTTCGGCCAACGGCCTGAAGGGCGCGATCTACGGTATCATCATCGTCGTGTTCGTGCTGTTCGAACCGCTCGGCCTGTACGGGCGCTGGCTGAAGATAAAACTCTTCTTCCAGCTGTTCCCGCTCTACAAGCGCGCTACCTTCAAGCGGCAGAAGATCTATGTGAAGTCGGAGCGGTACCGATGAGCTATTTCCGCGCCGAAAATCTCTCGTTGCATTTCGGCGGCCTGAAGGCGGTCGATTCCGTCAGCTTCGCGGTGGAGAAGGGCGAGATCCTCTCGATCATCGGTCCCAACGGCGCCGGCAAGAGCTCGATCTTCAACCTGATCTCGCGGATCTACAGCCCGACCTCGGGCAGGATCTTTTTCGAGGATCAGGACATCACGGAGGAGCCGGCCTACGGCATCGCGAGATTAGGCATCGCCCGCACCTTCCAGAACATCGAATTGTTCGAGAATGCCAGTGTGCTCGCCAATCTCCTGGTCGGCCGCCACCGCCATTCGACCACGCAGCTGTGGCAGGAGCTCTTGTTCCTGCCGAGCGTGCGCCACAACGAGAAAATCCATCGCCGCCGCGTCGAGCAGGTCATCGAGTTCCTCGATCTCGAACCCTATCGCGACAAGCTGATCTCGGGGCTGCCTTACGGCGTGCGCAAGGTGATCGAGCTGGCGCGCGCGCTGTGCACCGAACCGAAACTGATCCTGCTCGACGAGCCGTCGTCGGGGCTGAATGTCGAGGAGACCGACGACATGTCGTTCTGGATCCGCGACATGAAGAGCGAACTCGGCGTCACGGTTTTGATGGTCGAGCACGACATGACTCTGGTGAACCGGGTGTCCGACCGGGTGATTGCGCTGAACTACGGCAGGGTGCTGGCGATGGGGACTCCTTCCGAAGTGCAGGAACATCCCGACGTCGTCGCCGCCTATCTCGGCTCCTAGAGGGGGATGACGGCATGAGCGCTCCCGATATCATCCTCAAGCTCAGCAATATCGAGAGCTATTACGGGCCGATCATGGCCATTCGGGGCATCTCGCTCGAGGTCCCGCGCGGCCAGATCGTGACGCTGCTGGGGGCCAACGGAGCCGGCAAGACCACGGTGCTCAAGACCATTTCCGGCATTCTCGATCCGCAGAAGGGCACGATCGAATTTTTGGGCAAGCCGATCCAGCGGATGGAAGCCGACAAGATCGTGCGGTTGGGTTTGAGCCATGTGCCGGAGGGGCGGGAGGTATTTCCGTTTCTCTCCGTGCGCGAGAACCTGATGATGGGCGCCTATCCGCGCCGGGATCGCGACGCGGTCGCCGACGATCTGGAGCAGGTCTACAAATATTTTCCGCGGCTGCGGGAGCGGCTCAACCAGCCGGCCGGCCAGCTCTCCGGCGGCGAGCAGCAGATGCTCGTGATCGGGCGCGCGCTGATGAATCGCCCGACGCTGCTTTTGCTCGACGAGCCCTCGCTCGGCCTGTCGCCGATCCTGGTGAAGGAAATTTTCGCGATCATTCGGCGCATCAATGAAGAGCAAGGTACCTCGATCCTGCTGGTCGAGCAGAATGCCAAGGTGGCGCTGGAGACGGCACATTATGGTTACGTCCTGGAGATCGGCCGCGTCGTCATGAACGATGCCTGCGAGCGGCTAATGCATTCCAAGGACATTCAGGAATTCTACCTCGGCGCCAAGGAAGCGGGCGCACGGGGCGAACGGCGCTGGAAAAAGAAGAAAACTTGGCGTTGAATAGGCTGCTGTTTCGGAAAAAAGACCGGCCAACCGGCGTCCGAAACGGGTGAGGAGAGGGAGGGAACGAGCATGGCCGGACCGGCAGTGCTGACGGTCGCCGACACGATCGCGAGGAGTTTTCTGCGCGCGGCGGAAACGCGCGGCGAAAAGCCGGCGATCCGCGAGAAGAAATTCGGTATCTGGCAGCCGACCAGCTGGCGGCAGTGGCTGCAGATTTCGAAGGAAATCGCCTTCGGACTGCATGCCACCGGATTCGGCGCCGGCGATGTCGCCTCCATCATCGCCAACGCGGTGCCGGAATGGGTCCATGCCGACATGGGCATCCTGTGCGCCGGCGGCGTTTCGTCCGGCATCTATCCGACCGATTCGTCGGTCCAGGTCGAATACCTCATCAATGATTCCGGCACGCGGGTGATCTTCGCCGAGGACGAAGAGCAGCTCGACAAGATCCTGTCATGCCGCGCGCGCTGCCCGACCTTGCAGACAATCGTCGTATTCGACATGGAAGGCCTCAGCGGCTTTTCCGATTCCATGGTGATGTCGCTCGCCGAGTTCATGGCGCTCGGCAGCAATCACATGGTAGGCCGCGAGACGCTGTGGGACGAGATGATCGCAAGCCGCGGTGCCGATGATCTCGCCATCCTCGTCTATACCTCCGGCACCACGGGGCCGCCCAAGGGCGCCATGCATTCCAATCGCGGCGTCACCCATCAGATGCGCCACGCCAACGATCTCTTCCCCTCCGATGACGCCGAGGAGCGGCTGGTGTTCCTGCCGCTCTGCCATGTCGCGGAGCGGATCGGCGGCTATTACACCTCGCTTGCGCTGGGATCGGTGATGAATTTCGCCGAAAGCCCGGAAACGGTGCCGGATAATCTGCGCGAGGTGCAGCCCACCGCGTTTCTGGCGGTGCCGCGCGTCTGGGAGAAGTTCTATTCGGGCATCACCATTGCGCTGAAGGATGCGACCGCGTTCCAGAACTGGATGTACCGCCGCGCGCTGGACATCGGCTATCGCATGACCGATTGCAGGCTGGAAGGCGACAAGCCTTCGCTTTCCCTACGCCTCGCCAACCGCGCCGCCTATTGGCTGGTGTTCCGAAACATCCGCCGCATGCTGGGGCTGGACCGCTGCCGGCTTGCGTTCACCGGCGCGGCCCCGATCGCGCCGGATCTGATCCGCTGGTATCTCGCGCTCGGCATCGACATGCGCGAGGTCTACGGCCAGACCGAGAATTGCGGCGTCGCCACCCTGATGCCGGCCGATCGCGTCAAGCTCGGCTCGGTCGGCAAGGCGGTACCGTGGGGCGAGGTCGCGATCTCGCCGCAGGGGGAAATCCTGATCAAGGGCGATTTTTTGTTCATGGGATACCTCAACCAGCCGGAGAAGACCGCCGAGACCATCGACGCCAGGGGATGGCTGCACACCGGCGATGTCGGCGCCATCGACAATGAGGGCTTTGTGAAGATCACCGACCGGATGAAGGACATCATCATCACCTCCGGCGGCAAGAACATCACGCCGTCGGAAATCGAGAACCAGCTGAAATTCTCGCCCTATATTTCCGACGCCGTCGTGATCGGCGACAAGCGGCCCTATCTGACCTGCCTCGTCATGATCGACCAGGAAAATGTCGAGAAGTTCGCCCAGGATCACGACATTCCCTTCACCAATTACGCCAGCCTGTGCCGGGCGGCGGAGATCCAGGATCTGATCCAGCGCGAGATCGAGGCGGTGAATATCAATTTCGCCCGCGTCGAGACCGTCAAGAAGTTCTTCCTGATCGAGCGCCAGCTGACCCCCGAGGACGAGGAGCTGACGCCGACCATGAAGCTGAAGCGGAATTTCGTGAACAAGCGCTACGCCACCGAGATCGACGCCATGTATGGCGAGCGCGCGGTGGCCTGACGCGGGCCAAGTTTGAAAACGGCGAAGGACCAGTGGGCCCTACCCTTCGCTCAACACGGGCCATGGAAGAGGAGACTGCAATGTCGAAATCGTTCAAGGCGCTGGGCCTTGCGGTGGGCGCCCTTGCGCTGACCCATCTGCCGGCCGCAGCCCAGACGAAGGTTACCAATGAGGGGATCTCGGCGAACGAGATCGTGATCGGCACCCACCAGGACCTGTCGGGCCCGATCAAGGTCTGGGGCGTTCCGGTTTCCAACGGCATGAAGATGGCGGTGGAGGAAATCAACGCGGCCGGCGGCATCAACGGGCGCAAGCTCAAGATGATTCTGGAGGACAACGGCTACGATCCGAAGAAGGCGGTGCTGGCGACCCAGAAGATGGTCGAGCGCGACAAGATCTTCGCCATGATCGGTCCGATGGGCTCGCCGACCGTGCTTGCCGCGCAGGACATCCTGTTCGACGCCGGGGTGCTGCAGCTGTTCCCGCTGACGGCTGCCGAGTTCACCTTCAAGTTCGATCCCACGAAGCCGCAGGAGCGGTTGAAGTTCAACAACCTCCTGCCTTATGTCGAGAGCACGCGCGCCGCGGTCAAATACATGATGGAGGCAAAGGATTTCAAGAAGCCGTGCATCATGCACCAGGATGACGAGTACGGCAAAAACGTGCTCGACGGATTCACCCAGCAGCTTGCGGCAATGAAGGTCACGCCGGCCTCCGTCACCAGCTACAAGCGCGGCGCTTCCGATTTCAGCGCGCCGATCGCCAAGATGAAATCCGATGGCTGCGACCTGGTCGTGCTCGGCACCATCATCCGCGAGACCATCGGCGCGATGAGCGAGGCCAAGAAGCTCGGCTGGAACGTGACCTTCCTCGGTGCCACGCCGACCAACGTGCTTGAAGTGCCCGCGCTCGGCAAGGACGCGGTGGAAGGCCTGTATGCCGCGTCGGGCTTCGAGATTCCCTACGAGGATACGGCGAAGGGCAAGGTGAAGGACTGGCTGGCCAACTACAAGAAGATGTTCGGCACCGAGGCCAACACCCAGGCCATCATCGGCTACAATGCGATCGAGACGTTTGCGTTCTACGCGAACAAGGCCGGCAAGGACCTGACGGGCCAGAAGATGCTGGATGCGCTCGAATCCGGCGACAAATTCCTGGATATCTTCAACTCGCCGCCGACCAAATTCTCCAAGACCGACCACCTCGCCAACACCATCACGCAGGTGCAGCAGGTCCAGAAGGGGCGCTGGGTGCTGGTCAAGGACAATCTGATGTTCTGAGCGTCCGTCTCAGAAAGAGCCCATATCGAGACTCGTCATGCCCGGCCTTGTGCCGGGCATCCTCGTCCTTGCTGCACCTGAAGTAAGTAAGACGTGGATGGCCGGGACAAGTCCGGCCATGACGAACTTCAATCATCTTCCAGCGGTTAGAAAGAGACCGAGAAAACGGGCTCCATCACTTCCCGAGTATCTTCATCCAGACGTCACCCAGGATCACCGGCTCGCGCGGCGGCAGATAGGTGAGGCTCGCGGCCTGAGCGAGCCCGGCGATGGTTCCCGCGGCCTGCAGATCCGTGAGCGCCTTGTCGACGGCGGCAATGAGCGCCGGGTCGGAGGCCAGCCCGACATAGCCGCGATTGACGCCGATCGGATAATAATAGCCGGAGCCGGCGACCTTGCTGTCGGGATGGGCGGCGCGGTAGGCGTCGAGCCGGCGCAGGTCGAGCAGCGTGGCGTCGAGGTCGCCGTGGTCGAGCGCGCCGAGCAGATCGTCCCGGCCCGGAACCAGATGGGTAATGTTGTCGATCAGCCGCCCGTTTTCGAACGTCATCAGGATCGCGTCGGCAAGAGTCCCGCTTTCGATGCCGATGCGGAGCCCTGCGAGGTCGCCGATGCCGGCCACGCGGTGGCCGCGCGCCCTCTCGATTGTCTTGGCAGACAAGGCGATGGTCAGCGGTGAATAGAGATAGGGCTGGCTTGGCGCGAGCACGCCGAGCGGAATACGACGACCCCGGCGATCGGCGATGGTGGCGCCGTCGAAATCGGGCAGTTTTGCGGTCTTGACGCCCGGCGCCACGAGGGAGTCCTTGGTCAGGGCGTAGCTGCCGACCAGGGAGCAGCGGCCGTCCGAGAGCAGGGCATTGGCTTCCAGCGCCGGGCTCGAATCCTCGTCGAGCTTGCTTTCGAACCACTGGATCTTGAGCGGCCGGTCGAGCCGCTGTGCAATCGCGCCGGCCAGCGCGACGTCGAAGCCGCTGTCGGGCTTGCCGCGATGATGCGCCGACAACGGCGGCAGATCCTCCTCCAGACAGACTTTCAGCAGCTCGCCGGCGGCCGCCGCCGGCATGGTGAAGGCAGCGATCAACGCAGCCGCGGCGCCGAATGGCGCCAGCCAGGTTCTCATGGACTTCTCCGGCTCGATATATAGGCCCACAGATCCGCGATCTGATCGTCGCTCAAGAGGTCGCCCCAGGGCGGCATCCTGCCGTTCTTGCCCAGCTTCACCGTGGTCAGGAAACGCGCTTTGTCGTCCGGAAACCTGCGCAGGTCCGGTGCGACCGTGCCCGCGTTGACCATGTTGGGGCCGTGGCAGTGCGAGCAGTTGTGGGCAAAAACCCCTTTGCCTTGGTCGATCTGCGCCTGATCGGCGTTTGCATGCTGTTCCGACGTCGCGGCAGGAGCGGTCTGCGCATTTGCCGTGATGGCGGCGGCGAAAAACGCCGCCGCCGCAATCAAAGATGCCTTCATCATTCCGGAGCCACTATTGGGGTTTTACCGCGAACACCCACAGTGATCCGCCGGCCGGCACGTTCGCGAGCCGCTCGTCGCCCGAGAACAGCGAGTAGACGCCGCCATAGCCGCTGGTCACCGCAACATACTGGACGCCGTCCTGCTGCCACGTCACGGGCTGACCCTCGATGCCGGAGCCGGTCTGGAACTGCCAGAGCTTCTTGCCGTCATTGGCGTCGAACGCTTCGAACTCGCCGGTCAACTGGCCGGAGAAGACAACGCCGCCCGCCGTCGACAGCACGCCGGAGAAACGCGGGATCGCGCTTCCCACTTCCCATTTCGTCTTCCCGGACAGGGGATCGATCGCCTTGAGGTGGCCGCGCGGCGCGTCTCCCTGCGGCCATTCCCAAAGATCGGTGAGGTCCATGCCGAGATACCATTCGCCCGCCTTGTACGTCGCCGGCTCGGTCTTGTAGTGGCCGCCGAAGGAAAGCGTATTGGCATAGGCAAGGCCGGTCTGCGGATTGAACGACATCGGCTCCCAATTCTTGCCGCCGAGAATCGACGGGTACACGACGACCTTCTTGCCCTCGCGCGCATCCTTGGTGACGTCGGTCTCGATCGGGCGGCCGGTCTTCAGGTCGACGCCGGTAGCCCAGTTGACCTTCACATAGGGATTGGCTGCCAGCAGCTTCCCATTGGTGCGGTCGAGCACGTAGAAGAAGCCGTTTCGATTGGCATCCATCAGGACCTTGGTCGGCTTACCCTCGACATTGAGCTCGGCAAGCACCATCTCGGCGACCGCATCATAGTCGAACGGGTTGTTCGGCGAGAACTGGTAATGCCATTTGATCTTGCCGGTCTTCGGCTCCAGCGCGAGCACCGCGCAGGTGTAGAGATTGTCGCCCGGGCGCACCGCGGCATTGAACGGTCCGGGATTGCCGATGCCCCAATAGACGGTGTTCAGCTCGGGGTCGTAGGAACCGGTGATCCAGGTCGACCCGCCGCCGAGCTTCCAGGTGTCGCCCTTCCAGGTGTCGCCGCCGGGCTCATCAGGGGTGGGGACGGTATGGGTGCGCCAAAGATGCTTGCCTGTCTCCGGATCCCAGCCGTCGATGAAGCCGCGGGTACCGAACTCAGCGCCGGAGATGCCGGTCAGGACCACGCCGTCGGCGACGAGCGGCGCCACCGTCATCGAGTAGCCCTCCTTGATATCGGCGGCTTTCTGGCGCCAGACTTCCTTGCCGGTCTTGGCGTCGAGCGCGATCACGTTGGCGTCGAGCGTGGTGCGGAAGATCTTGCCCTCGTAGATCGCAGCACCCCGATTGATGATGCCGCAGCAGACGATTCGCGGTGTTTCCGGCGGATATTCGACCTTGGTCTTCCAGACCTGTTTGCCGGTCTTGGCGTCGACCGCCATGGTGGCCGCGTGGGTCGTGACGTAGAGTATGCCCTGGTAAACGAGCGGCTGCGATTCTTCGCTGCGGTCGTCGGCAAAGCTGTAGTTCCACACCGGCACAAGGTTCTTGGCGTTGTCCTTGTTGATCTGGGTGAGCGGACTGAACCGCTGCAGATTATAGCCCATGCCGTAATTGAGGACGTTCGATGTATCGGTCGCTCCCTTGACCAATTGATCGGTCGTTTGAGCGCTCGCTCCGAACGAAGCGAAAATGACAAGCCCAGCGGCCAGCGCGAAGCTGCGTTTCATGCGTTCCCTCCCGTTTGATCTCTAGCGGATCATGATGAGATGCTACCTGAGATCACGACGGCGTCAATCAAAGGACGGCGCAAAGAAAAAAAGAGAAGATTTGTATCGCCATTATTTCGCCAAACGAAATGTCGCGCGCGTCTGAGGCGCACTGCAACATTGGCATACAACAAGAACTGCAACTTTCCAGGGGAAGAACGTCGTCGCGGGGCGGCGACCGCTATCAGCGGTCGGCCTGCGACCGTTCCATGATCATGGCGACGACGGCATCGCGTATCCTGTCGATAGCCGCGCGCCGATAGGCCCAGCGCTCGTCGGCGCCGGGCGGCGCGATCACCATTGTCGCGTTGGCTTCGAACAACAATAGATCGCCATCGGGACCGACCGCGAAATCCACGCCGGCATAGTCGAGGCCGAGGCAGTCTCGTATCCGTTCGAGCGCCGCCATCGCCTTGCTCCCGAGTGTGGCGGGCATGTCGCCGAGAAAGTTCGCCTCCATGCATCGATATTCGCTGTGATCGGCCATATCCGAGGTGAAGTAATGCACCTTCCAGTTTTCGGATATCGCAAGATGCGACGGATAGATCCTGCCGTCGATCATCATGACGCGGTATTTGCGCGCCTTGCCGTCCTGGCCGCGGGCGTCGAGATATTCGATCACCAGCAGATCGTCGCCGGGAAGACCGGCCGCCGCGGCCGGAAGCCACGTAGCCGCGTCGACAAGGATGAAATTGTGCCCGGTGTGATAGCCGGGCGAACGCAGCAGCAGCGGAAATCCAAGCCCCTCACGCGCGACCGAACCGGCGCCGTCTGGACCGGCCAGAATGTGGCGGGCCATGGCCAGGGTGCGCGGCGTCACCACGCCCGGGATGGCGCGCAACCGCCTTGCATTGTCGATCCGGCCG
>JBGPSI010000044.1:0-28629 GCA_041490045.1 Bradyrhizobium sp. | reverse complement strand
TCGGTTCTGCGTCGTGCCCGGCCTTGTGCCGGGCATCCACGTCCTTGCGCGTCAGCTAAGGAAAAAAGACGTGGATGGCCGGGACGAGCCGGGCCATGACGATTTCAGAGGCGCCCGCCGGTTCGAACCAGCCGCACGATCAAGAGCAGCAAGACCGCTCCGATCGCGGAATAGATGATCTCGGAGACGAGGCCGGAGCCGAGATGGATGCCGAGCTTCGGAAACAGGAAACTGGCGACCAGCGCGCCGGCGATGCCGATGCAGATATCGCCGATCAGGCCAAATCCGGTGCCGCGCACGATCTTGCCGGCCAACCAGCCCGCAATCAAGCCGACGAACAGAATAACGAGAATGCCTTCATTGGACAGATACATCGGAAAAACTCCCCCCGGATTCCACGCGTCATTTTTCACCAGACGCGCGCGACCCTAACGAACATTTTCCGATGTGACGACTCCAATCTGGAAAACCTGCGCTTGCCGGCAACCGGCGTTACGTCGCGGCGGCGATCTCCCGGCGTTCCGCCAGGATGCACCTTGCGATCCGGTCCGGCCCGACCGGCACGTTGGGCGGGCGCTGCTCGACGCAGCGGGCCTCCGCAAAGGCGCAGCGAGGCGCGAACGAACAGCTGACCGGCGCGCGATCGAGCGAGGGCGGCGTTCCCGGAATCGTCTCCAGCCGCTGGCCGCGTTTGGCGCCGTGGACGGTGGAGGCGAGCAAACCCTTCGCATAGGGATGGATCGGCGAGCGCACGATCTGCTTGAGCGTGCCCTGCTCGACGATCTCTCCCGCATACATCACGGCGACGCGGTCGCAGATTTCGATGGCCACGCCGATATCGTGGGTGACGAAAATTACCGACATGCCGAACTCGCGCTGCAGCTCGCGCAACAACAGCAGGATCTGGATCTGCACGGTGGCATCGAGCGCGGTGGTCGGCTCGTCCGCGAGCAGGATTTTCGGCTTGCAGGCCAGCGCCAGCGCGATCATCGCGCGCTGCCGCATGCCGCCACTCATTTCGTGCGGATAGGCCTCCAGCCGTCGCTTGGCCGAGGGAATCCGCACCACCTCCAGCATTTCCAGCGCGCGCGCCATGGCGTCCGCTTGGCTCTTGCCCTCGTGGCGCATCACGGTTTCGGCGATCTGCCGGCCTATCGTGTAGACGGGATCGAGCGCCAGCGCCGGTTCCTGGAAGATCATCGAGACGGTCTGGCCGCGGAACGCCGACAGTTCTTCTTCGTTAAGCGCCAGCACGTCGCGGCCGAGAACCCGGACGCTGCCCGAGATCTGCGTCCGCTTCTTCGGCAACAGCCGCATCAGCGCTCGCAAGGTGACGCTCTTGCCCGAACCGGACTCGCCGAGCAGGCCAAGCACTTCACCCTCGCCAAGCGAAAAGCTGAGATCGTTCACCGCGTGGACGATGCGCTCGCCGGTGAAGCGAATGTTGAGGCCGCTGACTTCGACGAGGTTGGTCATGCGAAACTGGGCACCCTGTCGTGGAAATCCGTAGCGCGCTGGAACGCCGCGCCGATCCGCAGCAGCATGGCTTCGTCAAAGGAACGGCCGATCAATTGCATGCCGACGGGAAGCCCGGCGCGCGTAAACCCTGAAGGAATCGCGAGCGACGGCAAACCTAGATAATTGATCGGGCGGGTGAACCGCGTCAGCCGCTGTATCACGGCCTCGGCGTCGGGGCTGTTGCCGACATCGCTTTCGGCAATCGTGGGAGCGGCGACCGGGGCCACCGGCGCGATCACGGCATCGACGCCGGCCGTGGCCGCATTGAACGCGGCCAGCGCCGGGCCGCGCCAGCGCATCGCCTCGAGATAGGAGACGCCGGGGATCGCAAGCCCGTTCTGCAGCCGCATCAACACCTGCGGGCCGTAATCCCCGGGCCGCTCGATCAGCCAGCGCTTGTGAAAGGCAGCGGCTTCGACGGCGAGAACCAGCTGGCATGCTGCGGTGAGCTGGCGCTGGTCCGGCAGTTCGACCGGAACGACGCTGGCGCCCTCACGCTTGAACACGGCAACCGTCTCATCGAGGATTTTTGCCACCTCGGCATCGAGATCGTCGACATAGAAGGCGGTGGGTACGCCGATGGTCAGGCCTTTGATCGGCTCGCGCGTCGCGGCGATGTAGTCGGGCACCGGTCCGGCAATCGCGGTCGGGTCTTGCGGATCGGCGCCCGCCATCAGACCGAGCAGCAGGGCGCAGTCCTCGGAGGTGCGCGCCAGCGGACCGACGGTGTCAAGCGATTGTGACAGCGGCATCGCGCCGGCGCGGCTGATCCGGCCATAGGTCGTCTTCAACCCGGTGACGCCGCAGAAATGCGCGGGCATCCGGATCGAGCCGCCGGTGTCCGAGCCCAGCGCGGCAAAGGTCAGCCGTGCCGCGACCGCCGAACCCGATCCCGATGAGGAGCCGCCGGTGATGTGATCGAGCGCGAAGGGATTATGCACCGCTCCGTAATGGCTGTTATGGCCGGTAGGGCCATAGGCGAATTCGACCATCTGCAGCGAGCCAAGCCGGATCGTGCCGGCATTTTTGAGACGCTGCAGCGCCGTGGATGTCGTCGTCGCCACGAAATCCCGACGGATTTTCGAACCGCAGGTGACGACCTGGCCTGCGTCGTAATACATGTCCTTGTGCGCCAGCGGCACGCCATGCAGCGGACCACCGGGTTTGCCTTTTGCCAGCGCCGCGTCGGCGGCATCGGCGGCCGCCAGCGCTGCGTCGGCCTCGATCGCCATGAAGGCGTTGAGACGGGGCTGCCACTGCGCGATGCGGTCGAGGCAGGATTGCGTCACCTCGCGCGAGGAGAAACGCTTTTGCCCGATCGCTTGTGCGACCGAGGTCAGCGACAGCAGAACCGGTTCAGCGCTCATGTCGAAACTTTCGCGAATTGGACAAGAAGAAAGCTCGCGGGCTCCAGATCGAACGGCAGCGTGCCGGCGACCGCCGCAAAGCCCTCGAACGCCGGCCCGATCGAATTGGCCATCCGCGTGGCGACCTCGGCGTCAACAGGCACGCCCGCGACATCGGCCACCGCCTTGACCTCCTTGGGTGTGGGTTTCGTCATGCGGCGTCTCCCTGTTTCGCCGGCGCGCGGCTATGGCCTGAACCGGGAATGACCATATAGCACGCCGCCTGATGCCCCATTCTATCGAGCGCGGTGAGTTTTGGTGCAGCATTTGCGCAGAGCGGCTCCGCGAACGGGCAACGGGTGTGAAACCGGCAGCCGGAGGGCGGATCAATCGGATTGGGCGGGTCGCCCGAGATCGGCGGCGTTTCGGTGCGGTGATCTGGATCGGACGACGGCATCGCCGCCAGCAGCGCCTTCGTGTATGGATGCGCCGGCGCGTCCCAGACTTGGTCGACCGGCCCAAGTTCGACGACTTCGCCGAGATACATCACCAGCACGCGGTCGGAAATGTAGCGCACCACGTTGAGATCGTGGCTGATGAACAGATACGTCAGCCCGAATTCGCGCTTGAGATCGACCAAAAGATTGAGCACCTGCGCCTCGACCGATTTGTCCAGCGCCGACACCGCTTCGTCGAGGATGACCAGCCGCGGCGATAAGGCTAGCGCGCGGGCGATGTTGACGCGCTGGCGCTGGCCGCCGGAAATCTCATGCGGATAGCGACTGGCAAAATTTTCCGGCCGCAAGCCGACTTTGCCGAGCAGTTCGCGCGCCAGCTTGCGCGCCGCGCTATCCGCCATGCCACGCACCTTCGGGCCGAAGGCAATCGATTCCTCGATGGTCAGGCGCGGATTGAGCGAGGCATAGCTGTCCTGGAACACCATCTGCATGCCGCGGCGCAGCTCGCGCAGCGACAGCGCGCGCCCGACCTGCATGCCGTCATAGATGATATCGCCGGAGTCGCGCGGCATCAGATGCATCAACAGCCGCGCGGTGGTCGACTTGCCGCAGCCGGATTCACCGACGATGCCGACGGTCTCGCCCTTGGCGATGGCAAAGGAAACATCGTCGACCGCGCGCACCGTCTTCCGCTTGCTGAAGAGATCGCCGCGCACCGGGAAATGCTTTGTCAGCCCGGTAACCTGCAGCAGCGGCTGCGCTGCGCCGCCGCGATCCTCGATCGGCTCAAGCATGTCGATGGATTCGCGGATCTCGCTCATCATGTCAGTTCCGGATGTCCATGGCGCTGCGCATGCCGTCGCTGAGCAGGTTGAAACAGATCGACACCGCAAAGATCATCGCGCCGGGCAAGGCCGCCACCCAGGGATTGATATAGATGGCGGTGCGCAGCGTGTTGAGCATCAACCCCCATTCCGGCTCCGGCGGTTTTGTGCCCAAGCCCAGGAACGACAATCCGGCGGCCAGGATCATCGACACCGAAATCAGGCCGGTGGCGTAAACGAAGATCGGCCCCAGCACGTTGCCGAGCATGTGCACGCGCATGATGGTGAAGGGTCCGGCGCCGGAGGCGCGCGCGGCTTCGACGAAATCCATGTTGCGGACCCCCGTCGTGACGCTTTCGGCGACGCGGGTGATCTGCGGCACGAACACGATGGTCAGCGAGACGATCGAATTGACGATGCCGGCCCCTAACGCGCCGGATATCGCGATCGCCAGCAGCACCGAGGGAAAGGCGTAGAATACGTCGATCGTGCGCATGATCGCGGTGTTGATCTTGCCGCCGACGTAACCCGCGACGAGGCCGAGCGAGGTGCCGATGCAAAAGGCGAAGATTACCGGCAGGATGCCGATGATCAGCGACAGCCGCCCGCCATAGATCAGCCGCGACAGCATGTCGCGGCCGAGTTCATCGGTACCGAGCGGATAGCCGGCGGTGCCGATGTGACGAAGCCTGCGGATCATCGAGCCCTGATAGGGATCGGCGAGGCCCAGCCAGGGCGCGGCCAGCGCGGAGAGGAAGATCAGCGCCAGGATCAGGGCACAGGCCATGCTGACCTTGTCGCGCGAAATCCGGCGCCCGACGGTCGCCCAATAGCCGCGCGCCTTGGAAGCCGGCGCCGCCTGCAGGGCCGTATCCGACAGCGCGCTGATGGGGCTGACGCTCATCCTCAGCTCCGCTTGATGCGCGGATCGATCGCGGCCTGCGCGATATCGACCATGAGATTGAGGAACACGAAGAACAGCGCGAGCACCAGGATCGTGCCCTGCAAGAGCGGCAGGTCGCGCTGGAAGATCGCCGAATTCAACAGCAACCCCGAGCCCGGCCAGGAGAACACGGTCTCGATCAGGATCGAGCCGCCGAGCATGTAGCCGAGTTGCAGACCCATCACCGCAAGCGCGGTCGGCGCGGCGTTCTTGATGACGTGACGGAACACGTGAGTCTCGCGCAAACCCTTGGCGCGCAGGGCCTCGACGAAATCCTGGCTCAGGATGTCGCCGGTGAGCGCCCGCACCGTGCGGGTGACGATCCCCATCGGGATCACCGAAGTGGTGATCGCGGGCAGGATCAGATAGCGGATGTGCTCCCAGTCCCATCCCCAGGCGCCGGAGCCGCCGGGCCCGGCGCCGACGGCCGGAAGCCAGTTGAGCTGCACCGAGAAGATGATGACCAGCACCATGCCGAGCCAGTAATGCGGCACCGAGACGCCGGCGATCGCGATCGAGGTCGCGACCTTGTCGACCCAGCTATCGCGAAAATAGCCGGCGAGCAGGCCGAAAAACAATCCGAGCGCGAAGCCGATCATGGCGGCCGCGATCGCCAGCGTCACGGTGTTGCCGACCGCGCGCAAGACTTCCGACAGCACCGGGCGGCCGGTGGCGATGGAATGGCCGAGATCGCCATTGACCGCCTTCCACAGCCAGAGCCCGAACTGCACCGGCAGCGGCCGGTCGAAGCCGTAGGCGATGCGCAACTGGTTGGCGAGTTCCTGCGACGCATCCGCTGGAAGCACCGCGACCAGCGGATCGCCCGGCGTGATGTGCACCAGCATGAAGCACACCAGCGCCACGCTGATGACGATCGGGATCACATAGACGATGCGGCGGAGGATATAGGCGAGCACGGCGGGCCTTCAGATTGTCGTCACGAATTTGTTCGGCGATGCAAGTCTCTCATTCGTCATGCCCGGGACAAGCCGGGCCATGACGGCTGGGACAAAGGCGACGCCGTCGCACCCCCAAACCGATACTAAGGCGCCATCGAAATCGGCGAGAAGTCAACGAACCAGCTCTTCGGCTGCACAAAACCCTTGATCTTCGGACTCAGCGCGCGGGGTGCGACGTCGTGGGCTACGTAGAGGAACGCCGCGTCGTCGACGGAGGCCGCGTGCATTTCGGCCAGCGCCTTGTCGCGTTCGGCCGGATCGAAGGTCTGGCGGGCCTTCGTCACCAGCTCGTCGAATTTGGGGTTGTTGATATAGCCCCAGTTATTCGATACCGGCGGCGCCATCGAGGATTGCAGGAAGCGCACCAGCGCGAAGAACGGGTCCATCGCCGCATAGGTGACGTTGGTGGCGTTGGCGCCGTTGGCGGACGGATCCTTGGCGCCGCGCCGCCAGTTGGTGAACAGCGTATTCCATTCGATGACGTCGAGCTGGACGTCGAAATAGCATTCGGCCAGCGCCTGCTGCAGATATTCGTTCATCGGCAGCGGCAGCATCTGGCCGGAGCCGGATGCCGAGGTCTGCACCTTGACCGTGAGTTTCTTGTTCGGACCGTAGCCCGCCTCCTGCATCAGCTTCTGCGCGGCGGGCTTGTCGTATTTGATCTGGAAGGTCGGATTGCCACGCCAGGGATGGCCGGGCTCGAAGGTGCCGGTCGCCGGCACCATCAGGCCGGCGAGCAGGCCGTCCTTTAGACCCTCGCGATCGACGCAGAGATTGGCCGCCTTGCGGACCCGGATGTCGTTCCAGGGCGAGCCTTCGACGCGGGAGAACTGCCACGGCCAGACATGCGGCTCCTCGTTGGTGTAGATGACAAAGCCGCGCTGCTTGATCTCGGCGACCGCGTCCGGCGCCGGAGCCTCCACCCAGTCGACCTGGCCGGAGAGCAACGCCGCGGTGCGGGCATTCGCTTCCGGCATCGGCAGCAGCAGCATCTTGTCGACCTTGGGAACGCGCGCCTTGTCCCAGTACTTGTCGTTCTTGACGAGTTCGAGCCGCTCGCGCGGCGTGAAGCTCGACATCTTCCACGGGCCGGTGCCGGAAGCGTCCTTGGCGAACGCGGCCCAGGCGGCCTGCGATTTCGCCTTGGCGTCCGCGCCTTCTGCCGCCTCGTAAAACTTCTGCCATTTGGCAGGGCTCGCCATGAACAGATTGGAGAGATTGATCGGCAGGAAGCTGTCCGGCTCCTTGGTGGTCAATTCCACCGTCATGTCGTCGATCTTGCGCGCCGAGACCAAAGTCGGCATGCGCGATGCGGTCACGCCGACCTGGCTCGGGTCGAACTGTGGCGCATCCTGCTTGAGCACTTTTTCGACATTCCACACCACGGCGTCGGCATTGAACGGCGAGCCGTCATGGAAGGTGACGCCGGGACGCAGCTTGAAGGTCCATTTCTTCTTGTCGGAATCATCGACTTTCCATTCGGTCGCGAGCCCGGGAATGATGACGCTCGGCTTGTCGGCAGAGGACAGATCCCACATCGTCAGCGCGTCATACATGGTGAGGCCGGTGAAGCGGTTGCCCTCGAAGCCCTGATCGGGTTGCCCCAGCGTGCGCGGAATATCGGCCGCCGTCATGCCGATGCGCAGAGTGGTTTCGGCGCTCGCGACGCGCGGCAGCACCGCCGCCACAACCATCGCCAGGATCACAGCCCTCGCCACGGTCCGGCTTCTTCCCGAGTTTTCGATACGCATCACAGCTCATCCTTCTCGACTTCGATGATTAATTCTTATGCAATCGCATGCAACGGCTGTGCCAAGGGAGCGGATTGCCCGCTCAATTGCCGTTGACGGCACAACTTCTTGTGAGCGCCGCAAAGAATCACGCAACGATGCCTATCTGGCACCAACCTTGCAGCTCCCGGCGCGTACTCCGGTCTCTCCCAATGGAGCTTAGTTCATGCGCGCCCGAAACTCGATCCTTGCCGCCATCGCAGTCGCCATCGCTGCCGGTCTGTCTGCGCTTCCCGCGCGGGCCGAAACGGTGGTGCGATACGGCATCTCGATGGCCGACATTCCCCTGACGACGGGGCAGCCGGATCGCGGCGCCGGCGCGTATCAATTTACAGGCCTGACGATCTACGATCCGCTGGTCGCCTGGGAGATGGATGTGGCGGACCGGCCCGGCAAACTGGTGCCGGGGCTTGCGACCGAATGGAAGGTCGACGATACCGACAAGACCAAATGGCGCTTCAACTTGCGCAAGGGCGTGAAGTTTCACGACGGCAGCGACTTCAACGCCGATGCGGTGATCTGGAATCTCGACAAGGTGCTCAACGACAAGGCACCGCAATTCGACAAGCGCCAGAGCGCGCAGGTGAAGTTCCGGCTTCCCTCGGTCAAGAGCTACGCCAAGATCGACGACTCGACGATCGAGATCACCACCAAAAGCGTCGATTCCTTCTTCCCCTACCAGATGCTCTGGTTCCTGATTTCCAGCCCCGCGCAATTCGAAAAGGTCGGCAAGGACTGGGACAAATTCGCGAGCCAGCCGTCCGGCACCGGTCCGTTCAAGCTGACAAAACTGGTGCCGCGCGAGCTTGCCGAACTGTCGAAGAATGCGGATTACTGGGACAAGAAGCGGATTCCGAAAATCGACAAGCTGGTGCTGGTTCCGATGCCGGAAGCGCTGACGCGGACCAACGCACTGCTCGCCGGGCAAGTCGACCTGATCGAAACGCCGGCGCCCGACGCGGTGCCGCAGCTCAAATCGGCGGGCATGCGGATCGTCGACAACATCACCCCGCACGTCTGGAACTATCATCTCAGCGTGCTGCCGGGCTCGCCCTGGACCGACATCCGCCTGCGCAAGGCGCTCAATCTCGCGATTGATCGCGACGCGGTGGTCGGGCTGATGAACGGCCTGGCGAAACCCGCCAAGGGCCAGGTCGACCCGTCGAGCCCATGGTTCGGCCATCCGACCTTCGAACTCAAATACGATCTGGCGGCGGCGAAGAAGCTGGTCGAGGAAGCGGGCTACTCCAAGGAGAAGCCGCTGAAGACCACCTTCATCATCGCGCAAGGCGGCACCGGCCAGATGCTGTCGCTGCCGATGAACGAATTCCTGCAGCAAAGCTTCAAGGAGATCGGCATCGATATCGATTTCAAGGTGGTCGAGCTCGAGACGCTGTATACGCATTGGCGCAAGGGCGCGGCGGATGAAATGAACGCCGGCATCACCGCCAACAACATCGCCTACGTGACCTCCGACCCGCTCTACGCCATCATCCGGTTCTTCGCCTCCGACCAGATCGCGCCGGTCGGCGTCAACTGGGGCGGCTACAAGAACGAGAAGGTCGACGCGCTGATCACCGAGGCCAAGCAGACCTTCGATACCGCCAGGCAGGACGAACTGATCGCGCAGGCGCATTCGCTTGTAGTCGACGACGCCGCTCTAGTGTGGGTGGTGCACGACACCAACCCGCATGCGCTGTCGCCCAAGGTCAAGAAATTCGTGCAGGCGCAGCACTGGTTCCAGGACCTGACCACGATCGGGGTGGAGTGAGGATGCACACTCGGTCAGGTTGACCTTGTAGCCTGACCGCTCACAACTCGTCATACTCCGCGAAAGCGGAGTATCCGGTACGCTGCGGCCTCTCGGTCAAATTCCGGATACTCTGGAATACTGGATCACCCGCTTTCGCGGGTGACGACCGAGGGCGACGCGAGCTCCCGCGCTACTTCGTCAGCAGCGCGAAGGCGCCGTTCCAATCTTCCGGCGGCGGGTTGACCTGATAATTCCGGATCCGCGCCTCATATAGATTATAGAGCAGCTCCAGGGCGCCGGCGTCGTCGGTGGTGCGGCCGCGCTTGATCGCCGCAAGCGCGCCTTCCCAGTCACGGCTGCGATAGCACGCCAACATCTCGATGGTCAGATTGCGCAGGCGCTGGAAGTGCCCGGAATTCGCGGTGTCCCCGCGGCCGGCGATGGCGTAGATGACCTCGGGCTCCTTCTTGCCCTTGACCATGATGAAATCGAGCTCGAGAATCGCGAACTTGTCCTTGGCCGCCAGCGCCGTCTTCGAGCCGACGATGATCGGAAAGCCGTATTCCTTGGATTGTCCTTCCAGCCGCGAGGCCAGATTGACGCTGTCGCCGAGCACCGAATAGTTGAACTTGATATCCGAGCCCATATTACCGACAGTGCAAATGCCGGTGTTCAAGCCGATCCCGACATTGATGGGGATAAAGGCGTGTGCGGCCTCCTTCGCCTCCTGTTCGCGTAACGCGTTGAGCTCGTCGATGCGTTCAAGCATGCCCACGGCGGCTTCGCAGGCGTTGAGCTCATGCTCCTTATCGTCGAGCGGCGCATTCCAGAACGCCATGATGGCGTCGCCCATGTATTTGTCGATATAGCCCTTGCGCGCCAGGATCGCATTGGTCAGCGGCGTCAGGAACCGGTTCATCAGCGTCGTCAGCCCCTGCGGATCGTTCTTGTAGGTCTCCGAGATCGTGGTGAAACCGCGTACGTCGGAGAACATGATGGTCAACTCACGCTCCTCGCCGCCGAGCACGAGCTTTTCCGGCGACTGCGCGAGCTGTTCAACCAGCGCCGGCGACATGTACTGGGCGAACGCCGAACGGATTTGTTTTCGCTGCGCCTGTTCGCGCACGAAGCTTGCGAAGATCAACGTGAGGTAAATCGCGGTGGTCGACAGCAAGGGATAGGTGAAGTCGATCAGCAGCCGGTAGTGCGTGTAGAAATACCAGGAGGTTCCGATCAAAAGCGTCGCGAACAGCGCACCGATGGCGAACAGCGTGACCGGGCCGAACATCGGCGCGAAGATAAGCACCAGAATTCCAAGGACCAGCGCGGCAAGGAATTCCAGGGCGATGCCGTAACTCGGTTGCGACAGCACCGCCTGGGTCAGCGCGCTTTCGAGCACCTGGGCGTGGATCTCGACGCCCGGCATGGCCCGGGACACCGGCGTGGTCTTGATGTCGTTGAGCCCCACCGCCGAGGTTCCTATCAATACCAATTTGCCCCTGATTTTTTCGGGCGGCACGCTGCCATCAAGCACATCCGCCGCGGGCACGAGAATCGACGTGTCGCGGCGCGCGAAATGAACCCAAAGCTGGCCATTGGCGTCCGTCGGAATCTGGAAACCCTTGACGCCGATACTCTTGATCCCACTTTTGTCGGCCTTGATGAAGATAGTGTCGGTCCCGGTCACCACCCGCAGCATTTCGAAGCTCAGGGACGGCATGGTCACGCCCTGCGCCAGCATGATCATGGGCACTCGCCGGACGATACCGTCGCGTTCGGGCCTGATCGAAAACAGGCCCCGGCCGGCTGTTGCAGCTTCGAGCACCGGAACGTTGCGCAGCAGGCCGAGCCATTCAAGCATGAAAGGCTGAGGCTCCTCGCCCAGCATGGCCAGCCCCGTCACCGGAAGGGATTTGTCGAGATCGCTGAGGATAACGGGAATTCCGGATTCGCCCAGCACCACGCGCGAGCGCCGGATCGCATCGGCGAAAACCTGATCATTGCTCGGCAAGCTTCGCAATTTGGCCCGGGTTTCCTCATCCAGATTGCGGAATGTATCGGCAGCGATGTCGGGATTGAGCCGGTCCGGCTCCGAGAACACCATGTCAAAGGCGATCACGGCGGCACCGAGTTTGGTCAGATTCGTGATCATGTCCGCGATCCGCGTTCGCGGCCACGGCCACTGGCCAAGCTTGGTCAAGCTTTGGTCGTCGATATCGACGACGGCGACCGGCGACTTCGCGAGCTTGGCCCGGGGATCGAGGCGCTGGAACGTGTCGAAGGTCCTGACCCGGATTTCCTCGACCGGCGCCGGATCGGCGATGCGCAGCGCCGCAAAACCGATCAGGAGCACGAGGCACACCAGCCTCGCATACCCGATCCGCCGCGCGAACCAACGCCGCCATATCCTCAGTCGCTTCATGCTATTTCGATATCACGGCCGGACGAAATGAGCACGTCTGTATCTTTGAATGCACGACAGAGCCGGCATTGGCCGCGATCCGCCGCAAGCCGCCGGCGATCAGGAGTGGCTGCCGGGGTGGAGGATGAAATCGTTGGCGCTCAGACTTGCCGCCGCGACATTCTTCAGAAGCAGACTGTCATGGCCATCGAGCGTGATCAGCGTGTCGCTGCCCTGCTGGACTTCGGTGAGATCGGTCAGCGCCGCGATATTGCCGAATTGCCGCAGGTCGATCTTGTCGAGCCCGGCGGTGAAGTCCGTAATCGTGTGCTGCACATCCATCGGTCCCGCCGTCGGCGCGAACACGAACTGGTCCTGGCTGCCGCCGCCCGTCAGTATATCGGAATGGCCGGTCGCGAAGATCACGTCCTTGTCCGCCGTACCTTGCAGCACCGCGTTCGCGCCCGTTCCGGTCTCGTTGAAAACGAAGTTCACGGTATCCGTGGCGCCGAAACTGTCGGTGACGGTCACGGCAACGTTGCCGGCGGCCGGCGCGGTGACCGTTTCCAGGGCCGTGTTGATGTTACCCATGTGGATGGATTCGGAATTACCCGCCGTCGCGGTGACCGCGAAGGTGTCGACAGAAGCGGCCGGGTCGGAATCGGAGAGCTGCAGGCCGGCGATCGTGGCCGTTCCATCGCCGTTTTCGAGGACGCTGACCTGGTCCGTTTCGATGACCGGCGCCGAATGGTTCCAAACGATGTCCGTGCCGCCATTGTGGTCGGTGACGACGCTGAAACCCGCAGGATCATCATTGCCGTCGAGCGCGAAGAAGTCGTTGGCGCCCGGTCCGTAGTGAACCTCGAGCGAACCGGAATTACCGACGCTGACATTGGCAGGATCGATGCCTGCGAGGTCGATGGTGTCGCCGTAGGAGAAGCCGGTGACTGTCCCGGTGAAATGCGAGACGTCGTCAAGCAGAAGCGTGCCGCTGCTGCTTCCGGAGAAATGCACAACCGCGTCCGAGGCGGCAACGAACTCCATCTTGCCGCCATCGATCACGGCAGTTCCGCCGCCAACGAAGGCGCCGTCGACCTTGAGAAGGCCCGTGCGTGCTTCCAGCACGCCGTCGCTGTCGATGCTCCCCTTGACCTCCAGGCCGCCCGTTCCGTTCGACAGCACGAGGCCGTGATTGACGAACGAAGTAACGTCGATCGTGAGCGGATTGGAAGTCTCGCTGGCCTCGATGATGCCGTGGAAGTCGTTGACGAGCGTGATCTGGCCGCCACCAAGGTCACCACCGCCGCTGATCGTGTTGTCGAAATTGGTCAGCGTCACATCGGCGCTTGTTCCGTGAATCACGTTTTCCGCGCTATCCGACAGGGCCACATGCCCGCCGCCGATCAGCGTAATGCCCTGTTGAATGATCAGGAGATCGGTCTCGTCACCGGTGGAGTTCAGTTCGATGGTGCCGGTGTTATTGATCGTCCCGCTCAGCGCGAGGTGAGCGCCGTCGCCGATCTGCATCGTGCCCGGGTTCTGGGTGACCGGTGTCTGATTGAATACAAAGTCGCTCGCCGTAATCGATGCGGCGTGAACCCCGTAGACCGTTATCGTTTCGTTGGCACCCAGCGTGATCACGGCATTGCCGTTGGCGTCGTCGGCGATGTTGCCCTGGATATCGCCGAAACCCGCGATATTGTCGAAACCGATCAGGTCGATCTTGTCCAACGCGGCGTTGAAATTGTAGACGACGTCATGGCCGATCGGCTGACCGAAGACGAAGAGGTTTCCGCTTCCGGTGCCCGTCAAGTGATCGTCGCCCGCCACCGCAAAGATCGGCGAGCCCGGCGCGTAGGCTTCGACGTTGTCCGACACGACCATCGAGCCGGCGCTGCCGTCCGGATTGGTCCAGGTTTCGGTGACGTGGAGGAGCGTCGCACCGACGAAATTGACGTCGGGCGTGATCGCCAACGCCGAAAAATCGCTGGTCTGCGCGGTCCACGAGCCATCCGCGTTGTACATGGCGCCGGCCATTGTCCAATTGAGCGGCGCTCCCTCAATGCTAACAGCCATATTGCTGACGCCGGCGACCTGGGTCAGGCCCAGGTTGATTTCGGACCCCGCCACGCCCGCCGGATCCGAATTGAAATCGAAGCCGCCGGTGACGGTCACCACGACGTCCTGGCTGGTGCTGCCGCCGTGACCGTCGGCGATCGTCACCGTGTAGGTCACCGTCAGCTTCTGGCCTGGATCAAGCACGTCGGCGGCGCGATCCGTCATGCTGAAATTCCACGCCACCGCGCCGGACCCGCTTCCCGTGCTGTCGGTCTCGTTCAGCGACATCGCGGTGCCACCGCTCAGCACGGATCTTTCGGAACTGGTCAGCGTTCCCGACGAAACCGAGAAGGTCGGTCCCGAAATGCTGACCGTGTGGTGATCGCTGAGGTCAACGTCGGCGAACCGGATGCTGCCATTTGCCGTGTCCAGGCGGCGGTCGTCATGGGTAAACGCGCCAGTCGCGGTAGTCGAACCAGCGACGATGCTTGGGGCATCATTGGTGCCGGTGACCGTCTCCACGATATTCTGGACGACGCTCCCGCCATGACCATCGGAGATCGTCAAGGCATAGGTTATCGTCAGCGTCTGACCGATCGCCAGGAAGTCGAAGGTCTTGTCGGCCGCGCTGTAGGTCCAGGCCACCGAGCCTGACCCGGTCCCAGTGCTGTCGGTCTCGGTCAGATGCAACGTGCTGGCGGTAGTCAGGGCGGTAATCTTGCTGGCACTCAAGCTGCCGCCCGACCATGCAAAGGCCGGACCTGCCGGGGTTACCGAGTGGTGATCACTGAGGTCAGGGTCGGCAAACGCAATGCTGCCACTGGTGCTGTCGCTTGTGGACGAACCGGTGGTCGCCGCGAGTTCGGTGATCGCGCCGGTCGCGGTGGTCGAGCCCGCCGTGATGGTCGGGGAGTCGTTGGTGCCGGTGATGGTGATGGTGACCGGCTGGGTAGCGATACCACCATGGAGGTCGTCGACCTGCACCGTATAGGTGAGCACGACGGACTCACCCGCTGCGAGGTAGTCAAAACTCTTGTCCTTCGCCGAGAAGGTCCAGGCGTCGGAGCCGCCGGTGCCGCTGCCCGTGGTGTCGTGCAACGTACCCAGCGAGAGCCAGCCCTTCAGGGTCGTATTGTCCGGCAGGCCGGCGATGGTGCCCGAGGCGACAACGCCGGTGATCGTTACCGCGTGGTGGTCGCTGAGGTCGACGTCGGTGAAGGTGATCGTTCCGGTTGCGGTGTCGGCGGTGGCCGAGCCGGTCGGGTTCGGCTGCGGGGTGTTGAACCGTTCGGTGATCGTGCCGGCCTGCATCTCGCTGGTGATCACCGGCGTATCGTTGGTGCCGGTGACGGTGATGGTGACCGGCTGGGTGACGATGCCGCCGTGGCCATCGTCGACCTGCACCGTGTAGGTCAGTGTGAGGGTTTCGCCGTAAGCGAGATAGTCGAAGCTCTTGTCCTGCGCCGAGAAGGTCCAGACGTCGGAGCCACCGAGGCCGCTGCCCGTGGTGTCGTGCAACGTGCCGAACGTCAGCCAGCCAAGGACGTTGCTATTGCCCGGCAGGCCGGAGGCGATGCCCGAAGCGACAACGCCGGTGATCGTTACCGTGTGGTGGTCGCTGAGGTCGACGTCGGTGAAGGTAATCGTTCCCGTTGCGGTGTCGGCGGTGGCCGAGCCGGTCGGGTTCGGCTGCGGGGTGTTGAACCGTTCGGTGATCACCCCGGCCTGCTCACCGCTGGTGATGACCGGCGCATCGTTGGTACCGGTGACGGTGATGGTGACCGGCTGGGTGACGATGCCGCCATGGCCGTCGTCGACCTGCACCGTGTAGGTCAGCGTGACGGTCTCGCCCGCCGCGAGGTAGTCGAAGTTGCCGTCCTGCGCCGAGAAGGTCCAGGTGTCGGAACCGCCGGTGCCGCTGCCCGTGGTGTCGTGCAACGTACCCAGCGAGAGCCAGCCCTTCAGGGTCGTATTGTCCGGCAGGCCGGAGGTGATGCCCGAAGCGACAACGCCGGTGATCGTCACCGCGTGGTGGTCGCTGAGGTCGACGTCGGTGAAGGTCACCGTTCCAGTTGCGGTGTCGAGGGCGGTCGAGCCGGTCGGGTTCGGCTGGGGGGTGTTGAACCGTTCGGTGATCGCCCCGGCCTGCTCACCGCTGGTGATGACCGGCGTATCGTTGGTGCCGGTGACGGTGATCGTGACCGGCTGGGTGACGATGCCGCCATGGCCGTCGTCGACCTGCACCGTGTAGGTCAGCGTGAGGGTTTCGCCGTAAGCGAGATAGTCGAAGCTCTGGTCCTGCGCCGAGAAGGTCCAGACGTCGGAGCCACCGAGGCCGGTGCCCGTGGTGTCGTGCAACGCGCCGAACGTCAGCCAGCCGAGGACGTCGCCATGGCTCGCCAGGCCAGAGGTAGTGCCCGAAGCAACAACGTCGGTCACCGACACCGTGTGGTGGTCGCTAAGGTCGACGTCGGTGAAGGTCACCGCGCCCGTTGCGGTGTCGGCTGTGGCCGAGCCGGTCGGGTTCGGCTGCGGGGTGTTAAACAGTTCGGTGATCGCCCCGGCCTGCGGCACGCTGGTGATGACCGGCGTATCGTTGGTGCCGGTGACAACGATGGTGACCGGCAGGGTGGCGATGCCGCCATGGCCGTCGTCGACCTGCACCGTATAGGTCAGGGTGACGGTCTCGCCCGCCGCAAGGTAGTCGAAATTGCCATCCTGCGCCGAGAAGGTCCAGGTGTCGGAACCGCCGGTGCCGCTGCCCGTGCTATCGGTAAGCTCGCCGAGCGAGAGCCAGCCAAGGACGTTGCTGTCGCCCGGCAGGCCGGAGGTGACGCCCGAAGTGGCAACCCCCGTCACCGACACCACGTGGTGATCATTGAGATCCACGTCGGTGAAGGTCACCGTGCCGGTCGCGGTGTCGAAGGCGGTCGAACCGGTCGGGTTCGGCGGCGGGGTGTTGGACAGTTCGGTGATCGCGCCGGCCTGCGTCTCGCTGGTAATGGCCGGCGTATCGTTGGTGCCGGTGACGATGATCGTCACGGGTCTCGTCGTGCTGACCCCGTGGCTGTCGGTAACCGTGACATCGTAGATGATGGCGAGCGTCTCGCCGTCGGCCAGGAAGTCGAAGGTTTTGTCCGCCGCGCTGAACTTGAAACCGACCGTGCTGGTCACCGACTCCGTGAGCGAGGATGCAAGCGTACTCACGAGCCCGCTCGGCAACGCGCCGCCACCCGACCAGGTCACGGAGATTAGGGTATCGTCGACGCTCTGGACGTTGCTGAGGTCGACACCGGTAAAGGCCAGTGTGCCGGAGACGGTGTCGGGGGTATTCGAACCGGTCGGGTTCGGCTGGCTCTCGTTGGACTGTTCGCTGATCGGGAACGGAACGTCGCTGACGCCGAGAATGGTCACCGTAATCGGGGTGGATACCTGACCGCCGTGACCGTCATCGACGCTCGCCGTATAGGTCAGCGTCAGCAGGTCTCCGTCGGCGAGGAAACCGAGCTTGCCGTCGGCGATGTCATACGACCACGTCACCGTGCCGTTGTTGGCGTTGGTCAGGGAAGCCTTCAGCGTCAGCGCAGCTTCGACCGCGGCGACTTCGGCCTGCTGTACCGGCGTCAGCGCGCTGGTAACATCGTTTCCATGCGCGTCCTTGTAGGTGAACGTGCTGAACGCCGTGGTCACCACCGGGCGGTCCGTCAAGTCGACGTCGGTGAAGGTGATCGTGCCGCCGGCGTGATCGGTCGCGCCGGAATGCTCGGCCACGGCCGCGTTGGTCGCCGCCAGCGTCGGAACGTCATTGGTGCCGTCGATCGTGATCGTGAACGAAAGGTGATTAACCTCGTCATTCGCGGCGAAGTTGTTATGGACCTCCACCAGATAGGTCAGCGTCACGCTCTCGCCGGCGGCGAGGAAATCGAATGCGTTGTCCGGCAGGTTGTAAGTGATCGTCGCCGAACCGTTATTGTTGTTGCCGGCGGTGGGAACCGGAACGAGATTGAGTTCGATCGCCGCGATGTCAGCGAGCTGCTGCGCGTTCAGGGCCGATGTGACGTCAACGTGCGCCGAGTTGTGGTAAGCGACCGAACCGAACTTCACCGAGGCGGTCGGAATATCGCCGGGGTTGACGTCCGCCCAGTTGACCCTGACGGAGACGCTGTCCGGGTCAATGGCATGGGTCCTGCCGGCGATTTCGGTAATGGAAAAGGCGGTCGTAAGATGACCGCTCGCATCGAGGATGACCGCGGCCGGCGGACCCGGAATGTGGTGACTGGGGTCACCCTGCCCGGGCAGACTCTGCGGTGTCGCAGTATCGGTGAGGTTGACGGGGATGACGACCGGGATCGCGCTGGTGCCGTTCGGCAGATGGATCGGCTGCAGTGACTGCGGAATGCCTAAATCGGTGAAGTGATCGAAACTCTTGGGATTGGAGTCGGTGAACTTCAGCGAGAACACATCGGTGATCAGCTTTTGTATGTCGGGCGGCAGCGGGGCGTTGGTGATGGAGACCTGGCCCTGGCTGATGTTGATCTGCTGTCCGGCCTGATTGACGGTCGCGATCGGCGTCAGCGTGTTCTTGTCGAACAGGATGTAGGAACCGGTGGTGCCGTCCGGCTCGACCAGAACCTGGAATTTCGCGTCCGGCGCGCCGCCGGTGCCGGGCACGTTGAAATCGATCTCGACCAGCACCGCGGTGCCGCGGATGCCCATGGTCGCGACCGGCGTGTCGACCTTCATGTCGCCGTGCTTGGCCGTCTCGCCGGCGACGAAGGAGATGGTGCCCGCCACCAGGCTGATCAGCGACGAATTGTTCGACCCGTTGGGGTCGTAGACCATTTCGTTGAGCACCATTCGCGCGTTCGACGAGAGGCCAAACACGGTGCCGTCGATGAAGGTGATGCCGAGCGTCGAATCGGAGCCGGACTGGACGACGTCGCCTTTTTCGACGTTGTCGCCGTTGTTCAGGATGATCGAAACGCCGTTGCGAACGACGGTCGCGGTGCCCGTGAGTTTGGTGACATGGCCGATCACCTGGGCTGCGCTCGCGCCGCCGCCGGCCTGCGCGTATTCGGTGTGGCCGGTCAGGGCGTTGACGAGATCGCCGGTGAGGTGTGCGCCATCGGGCGACGACAGCGCCGCGCGCTTCTCGCCCTTGAAGTAATCGTGCAGGACCAGTTCGTGGTGATCATGGGAAAGGACGAGGTCGACGCCTTCACGCTTGAAATCGCCGTTGAACAGCAGCTGCGAGTCCGGAACGATGATCGCGTCGGCCGGCGCATGCGTCGCATGCTTGGTCATCGTCTCGACGTGGGCCTGCCCCTGGGGATGCAGACCGGGGCCGTCGGCCGAGAACGTGGCGTCGAATTTCCCGGCGTAATTCAATAGGGCCACCGCAAATGGTTAATTACTATATGAATTTCAATTGTCTAAACTTGCATATCACCGGGGTAAGCATTGCGAAACCATCTCCTGCTTGTGCAAGTCCTGTGCAAGCCGGCCCAACGGAAGCGATCCGGACCATTTATTGGTTCGATCTGCCGAATTAAGATGTATTGGATGAGAGAAGTTGATGTATAAATATCGAGATTTCAGGTATAGATCAGGACTATACCTGTATTCGATAGTTATAGATTCCACAATATATACATTACTAATCTTTCCCCTGCATCGTGTTGCACGATACTGCGCCATTTTCTCAGCTAAAACTGTGATCTGGATAACATAAGGCGCAACCTGCGGCCGATTAGCCATACCTTGCGGAAATCCGCAGCCGCACAACCATCGCATGTGGGTTTCGCCTTCTGCGAGCAGGTTTTGCTCCCCCGCGGGAGATGCGTAAAATTTTCAGCAAATCGGCGAGACGGATTTCAGCCTGTTGCGCGCTTTCCGGCCCCGGGCGGCCGGCTTTAAGCAGAATAAAACGTCCGCCGCCCATCATCGCCTGCGAAATGATCCGGTCACGAGCTGGCTACTCAGCCTCGCCGATGCCCGGACAATGGGGCGTCAGATGGGATTTCCTGGTCATCCGCACGCGTGGCGTGCCGTCATATTTGCCTGCAGCATGGTCTGGTTCGGATCGGCGCCGGATGTTTCAGCCGCGACGCTGATGACGCCCGGCGTGTCGGAGCTGATTCGCAAATCCGCCGAGCCGTTCGGCCTGTTCGCCGCGCCACTGTCCGAAGGCGGCGTGGTGGAAAAGTGGCTGCGGGTCGAGCGCAAGCTCGACGACGAAAGGGTGCAGCTGGCGCTTTGCGACGGCGACCGCGAACGCTGCGCCTCATCGGCGGCCCTTCGATTCCTCGCCATCGTGGACGATGCGCGCTCGCGCGAGGGACGCGCCCGCGTTGGTGAGATCAATCGCGCGATCAATCTTTCGATCCGGCCGATGAGCGATGAGGCCCAATACGGCAAAATCGACGTCTGGAGCTCGCCGCTCGTCACCTTCGCCCATGGCGCCGGAGATTGCGAAGACTACGCCATCGCAAAATTCGTCGCGCTGCGCATGGCCGGAATCTCGCCCGACGATTTGCGGATCGTGATCATGCGCGACACCGTTCACGGCGAGGACCACGCGGTTGCGGCCGCGCGGCTCGACGGCGACTGGCTGATGCTGGACAATCGCCGCATGGCCATGGTCGCGGACGCCAATATCCGCAACTACCGGCCGCTGTTCGTCATCAATCAGGACGGCGCCATGCAGTATGCCGATGCGCCGCTGCTGGTGAACCTGCCGGGCCGGGCGACCGTGACCCCGGTCGCGCTGAACGCGTCCGCGCAGCCCGGGCTGGTTTCGCCCGCCAACTGAATCCGGGCCCGCAGCGGCGGTTGCGGCGCCTCGCCGACCGGCGGGACGTCCAAATGCATTGACATGTCCCCGCGCACCTCGATGATACGCTCGTAAGAGCTTTCGAGGAGCGGAGCGCGCGATGCGGGGAATGGTGCTGGCTGTCGTTGCGGTCCAGATTGGCCTCGCCTGTCCGGCCTGCGCCGAAGGCCCGGCAGATTCGGGCCGATCGATCAGCGACGCCCTGCCGCTGTACAGCACGAATCATTGCGCGGTGTTGAAGGGTCAGGCCGAGCGGTTATTTTGCGGCGATCCCGAACTCAATGCAATTTCGGGAAAGCTCGAGGCCGCGATCCAGGACCGCCTCAACCGGCTCGCCAACCGCCGCCTCGCGATCGCGGAAAATGCCAAATGGATCAAGGATCGCGATTCAAGCTGCGGCATCCCGCGCAATCAAGCCATCTCGTACCAGGACGTCGCGCCCGTCCAGGCCTGCCTGTTGATCGAGACGCAGGAAAGAATCGGAATCCTGAGCGATCCGAATTTCGACTGTCTGGCGACGAACACCACCGCTGGCACGCTGATATGCAGCGATCCATCACTGGCGCTGGCCAAGACCGAGCTCAATAACCGGGCGTTGGGGCTGATAACCAAGCTGCGGGAAGAAGACGCCAAGGCGGCCTTCGCCGAATATGAACGATGGAGCAGGGAGCGCGACCGGAAATGCGGCCTGCTGGGCAAGGATAACGTGCCGCTGGAGGAGCTGTCGTCGTCCGCAGGCTGTCTGGAGGAGTATATGCGCGCGAAGACGGCCGAGATCGCGGCCGCCAAGGGCGACGCCAAAAAGGTTTTCGGACGCCGGCTCGCCTCGCCTTTGCCGGATGCGGATGCCGTCGATCTGTGCGTCGCGCAGATCCATGCGGCGAATGCCTGCGAAAGCTTCCTCACCGTCAGCCGCGTCCTTCAGCTCGACAACGAAGTGGCCGACCAGAGCGCGCTGGTGACGGCCGAGGTCGAAATGGTCGTGCTGTCGCCGTTTGCGGTTTGCAGTCAGATCGCTTCCAACTGCACGGGAACGTGCTGGGATCCGAAATCCGGCAAACCAAATCCGGCGCCGAAAAGCAGAGACAGTTTCACGGTGGCTCACCGCTTGAAAGTCGAGAAGGCGTTCGCGTTCCAGAAAACCGATGCCGGCTGGCGCTGCAACACCACGTCGCTGCAGCCGATCGACTTCGGCGTCGCGACGAGCGGACCCTGACGCCCCCGGTTCTGATTGCATCAACGCTCAGGAGCCCGGCGGCACGGCGCGAAACTCGATGCCGTGCAGATGGATGGTCGGACAGATGCCGAAATGATTGCTGCCGAACACTTCCAGGCGCCGATTGAGTTCATCCTTCGGAATGTCGCAGATCGCCCGATAGGTGCGCCGGGAATACTGTCGATTGCCCCATTTGACCGGAAGCGCTGACGGCGGACCCGGATCGGTCGCAAGCGGTTTGGCCATGCCCCAGAACAGGCGCGCGAGGTGGGCATAGGCCAGCCTCTCCAGCCCCAGCACGGAGATGCCGGAAGGAAACGGAAAGCGCGCGACATCGACGATCGGGCCGGCATCAACCCGTTCGACCATGATATGGACGGTGGCGCCGAACTCCGTTGCCCGCTCGTAGAGCGCAAAATGCGACGGCGCCCAGCCGGGATAATCGGGCAGCCCCGGATGGAAATTGATGGCGCCGTAACCGAGCTTCGCAAGAACGCTGCTTGGGACGATTTCCGGCGTCACGAACGCTATCAGCCGGGCGCTTTCAAACAGGTCGGGATCAAGGGCCGCCAGATCGGCCGCCGTTGCGACCGACAGGACGGTGAGACGCGGATTATGCGCACACAGCACCGGCGGCATCGCGACCTGCTCGGCTTGACCCGCAGGCAGAATGATCGTGTCGAACATCGCGTTCCGGTGTGCGTCAGGTTGAGATCAGGTCTGGTAATTGATCAGGAGGGCCGAGAACGACGAGCTGCTGCCGGGGTCGGAAGCGCCGGTTGCGCTGTAGGATGACGGCGACGCGGCGGACTGCGAACTCTGCAGCGCTTGCAGGAACTGCTGCAGGATGTCACTGGCGGAGCTGGTGCTGCTCGTGCCGTCGGTCGTGGAGGAGGAGGAGTCGGTGGGCGGCGGACCGCCATGGCCGCCATGGCCATGATGGGCATGTCCGGCGCCACCGGCACCGTCGGCACCACCTGGAGCGCCGGCGGCTCCGGGGCCCTGGGCAAACGCCTGCTTGAAGACGCCCTGAAGCTCGGTCGCCTGATCGCTGGTCAGCTTGCCGCTCGATACTTCGTTCGCGATCAGGCTGTCGATCTTCGACTTCAGGTCGCCGGGCGATGAGTTGGTGCTGCCGGACGAAGCGTCCGCCTGGCCGCTCTGCAGCGAGGAGTCGATGTCGTTGAGCGCAGAGGACAGCGCGCTCTGATCAGAGGAGCTGATTGCGCCGGAATTCACTTCCGACTGCAGTTCGTCCTGCAGCTTCTGCAGGGGCGACTGGTAACTGGTGCTGGAGAGCGCAGAGATCGAGGTCATGATGACTCCAAGGGGTCCTGAAGGGTTCTTGCGGGACACCCCGAAGCTAGGGTTAATTCTGTTAACGAGACCTTGTTGCTGCCTTGCTGCTGTGTTGCCCTGTGTTGCCCCGTGTTGCAGCCGAAAGTTCAGAAACATCCGGAAACAAAATTCCTTCGCCCAAACTCCCGAATCACTGACAAAGGTCTGCATGGCCATGGCAACGCCGAACATTCTTGTCGTTGAAGACGACCGCGAGACGCGGGCGCTGATCGCGAAATATCTGCGCACCAACTCCTGCAATGTAACGACCGCAAACGACGGACGCGAAATGTCCCGGCTCATGACCGACCATCGCGTCGATCTTCTGATCCTCGACGTCATGCTGCCGGGTGAAGACGGCCTCAGCCTGTGCCGCAAGGTCCGCGCCGAATCGCAGACGCCGATCATCATGCTGACCGCGCGCGGCGAGGACGTCGACCGGATCCTCGGGCTGGAGATGGGCGCCGACGACTATCTCGCCAAGCCGTTCAACCCCCGCGAATTGCTGGCCCGGATCAACGCGGTGCTGCGGCGGCAGGCGGCCGCGCAGACGGTCAGCGCCACCAACGGCGCAGTCGCACTTCGCTTTACGGGATGGCGGATCGATTTCAGGCTGCGGGAACTGCGCAATCCCGCGGGCGCGCGGGTTGCGATGACCAGCGCCGAATTCGACCTGCTGCGAACCTTCTGCGAGCGGCCCGGCCGCGTGCTGTCGCGCGACAGCCTGCTCGATCTCACGCAAGGCCGCAACGCCGGTTCGTTCGAACGCAGCATCGACGTGCTGGTGAGCCGCATCCGGCGCAAGATCGAGCCCGATCCGCAGGAGCCTGTCATGATCAAGACCGTGCGCTCGGGCGGCTATATGTTCACCCCAGCCGTGGAAGCGGCCGTGACGGACAGCTGATCGTGAAGCTATCGGGCTTTCTCAATCTGAAGGGAATCAGCGGACAGATCGCGGCGCTGGTGGTCGCCTCGATCGTCGCCATTCATCTGATCATCACCGCAAGTTTTCTGATTCACCGGCCCGATGAATTCGATCCCGCGATCGGCCACGGACACAGTCAGCTGGCGGCCGCGGCCCAGCTTTTGGCCGCGTCGCCACAGGCCGAACGGGCACGGCTGCTCGCCGATGCCGCGCGGGCGTTTCCGCAACTGGACATCGCAAGCCTTCCGCCGGGCACCGTTCCCGCCGCGGAGGAGGCAGATGGCCCCGATCTGCATGGCCTGCGCCGCCACCTCGGCAAAGCCTATCGAATCTTCTCGCTGGCCCATGGATCGCACGGCCGAAGGGTCGCCATCGCGCTGCCGGACGGCGCGATGATTTCCGCAATACTCCCGCCGGGGCAATGGGAGCGTCCGTTCTGGCGCGGACCGTGGATGACGACCCTGCTGTTTGCCGTCGTCTGCGTCGGCCTGCTCGGCCTCTGGGCGGCGCGAGCCCTGACCGCGCCGCTGTCATCGTTTGCGAAGGCCGCCGAAAGCTTCAGCCTGAACGGCGCCGCCGCGCCGCTGCCCGAACGCGGACCCGAAGAAATTCGTTCGGTCGCCAAGGCGCTCAACCGCATGCGGGAGCGGATCACGGCCCTGATCGACGACCGCACCAAGATGCTGGCCGCCATCAGCCACGATTTGCGGACACCGATCACCCGGATGCGCCTGCGCTCGGAATTCATCGAGGACGATTCGCAGCGCGGCCGGATGCTGCACGATCTCGACCAGATGCGATCCATGCTGGAGTCGGTGCTTTCCTTCCTGCGCAACGACCGCAAGCTCGAGGCGATGACGCTGGTCGATGTCGCGAGCACGCTGCAACTCGTTACCGATCAATTCGCCGACATGGGCCACAAGGTCGCTTACGACGGCCCGCAGCACGCCATGGCCATGGTCCGGCCCGACGATCTGCATCGCAGCGTTACCAATCTGACGGAGAACGCCGTCAGGTTCGGCGCGGAGGCCACGATCCGGCTGAGGCTGGCGTCCGACATTATGACGATCGATGTCGAGGACGATGGTCCGGGCATCTCGGACGAGCGCAAGGATGTCATGCTGGAGCCATTCGTGCGCGGCGACAATGCCCGCAACATGGACAATGTCACGGGCTTCGGTCTCGGGCTTTCCATCGCGCGCGCCATTGCGCTGGCGCATGGCGGCGAGCTTTCGCTCCACGACCGGCAGCCCCACGGATTGATCGTGCGGATCGAGTTGCCGCTTCACCAGCAAGGTCTGCAGTCGGCCGCCTGAACATGATCTTTTCGGAAACCGGTGCCCACTTTGCACTAAGGTGGCCCTTCGGGTCCGGATCATGTTCTAGCCGCGCCCGGTCGCCAACTTCCGCAACATGTCGTCGAAGGCCGATTTGATGCGCCGGACGAACGGCGTCTTGTAGGGGAATTCCATGTTCTGGTCGTGGACCAGCATCGAGGCGTTGACCTCGAACACGACCAGATTTCCGGAAGCGTCGAGCCCGCAATCGATGCCGAAATAATCGAGGCCGATGCGCTCGCGGATTTCCCGCAACAGCCGATCGTGCGAAGGGCCGAACACGCTGGCCGGGTCGTTCAGGAAGGCTTCTTCCTCCCGCTGCATCCATGGGCAATCGGCCATGTCGGTAGAGTCGTGATGCACCTTCCAGACGTCGGCGATCGCCAGGTGATAGGGCAGGATTTCGCCATCCACGAAGATGAAGCGGTATTTCCGGAAATAGCCGTCGGGCGAGCGGTAGTCGACATACTCGATGAAATAGCGATCACACCCCGCTGGTTGCGCCAGAGTTGCCGCGAGCGCGGCCTCCTCTTCGATCTTTTCGAAATCGTCGCCGCCATGGGTCCCGGCCGGCCGCACCAGCACGATGGACGACGACGGGAGCGCGACCTGCAAGGCGGCGGCGGCAAGCTCGGTGCCGGCCTTTTGCCGCAGGATTTTCGGGACAATGCAGCCCGGCATTCCCTGCAGCAAGGCCGCCACGGCATCCCGCGTCGTGCGCTGGATCTTGCGCGGATCGTTGACGGTCGGCTTGCCAAGCCGGTCGGCGAGATCGGCGGCCAGCGGCAACAAGCCGTCAGCCTGGTCGGCGTCGCAGATCAAATTGACGACGACCTGCACATCGCGCCGCAGGACTTCGACATCGAATTCGCAGGAGGCAAACAGCGCGAGCGTATCGGTATCGTAGGCGCAATCCCGGAACAGATATTCGGACGGGATGTTGCCAGCGAAGGGAGCAAACAGCGCCAGGACGCGAAAATCAGCCGGGGATTTTGCGGCCGGCCGGCTGACCAAAGGCTGGATGCGCGCGGCTTCCGCATAGGCTACCTCCGCGGCTGCGGTGTCGCCGAGCCTTTGCCGGATGCCGCCGATCCAGTAGATGGGTTCGGCATCCCCGGGCGCGAGGATGGCGGCCCGCCGAAAGCATTCGAGCGCGGATTCCAGTTCATTCAGCTCCACGTAAAGCTTGCCGAGCTCATTGTGGATCCCGGCATCCTGCGGCCGTTCCTCGATCAGTTCCGTCAGCAGCAGCTTGGCCAGAAGATATTGCCGCGTTGCCATCAGAGCCTGGACCAAATTGGTGCGCGACGGCCAATGCCCCGGGCTCACCGTCAGCGCCTGAAGATAGAGCGCAACAGCCTGGTCGGGGTTTCCCGTCCTGATCTCGATATTGCCGAGGTTGCACCAGCAGGACGTCAAATCCGGCTTCAGCCGCAGCGCCGCCTTGTAGCTCCCGGCGGCCTGTTCGAGATCGCCGCGACGCATGCAGGCGTTGCCGAGATTTGAATGCAGCTGCGAAACCGTCTCGACGGTTACGAAACCCGGGGGCCCGTTCCCGGCGACGGCGAGACCGCGTCGATACGCTGATATCGCCTGATCGATCCTGCCGGCGGCGTAATGCTCCAGCCCGGCGTGCAGATATCGCGCGGCGTGCGCACCGGAGATTTCGGCCCCCGGAACTCGGGTCGCTGACACTGATGTCGTCATGAATCCAATCTTGTTGCGTGGATACGACCCGACGATCTCGATGTTTGATAAACAATATCCTGCCGCCGCCGGCGTTTGCGGATTGCCGATGCGGGATTTTTGCTTCCGGAGATTTCGAAGATCGGCGTGAGAAATATTCGGCAACATTGACGGGCATCGCGCACCGTCGAAATTTTCGGATACCGGCCTGCGCCGCGAATCAGCCGATCGTGTTAGCCTCGCAAGATCATCGAGATCGGATCCCCGCATCGTGACCGGACTGAAGCAGAACGCGGCGCCCCCGCCTGGAATCCCCGGCGCCGATCGCGGCTGGGTGCCCCGGCTGGCGCAGGAAGCCCGGCTGCGGCAGCTTGACGATGAACTGGCGCGTCACGCCGCCGAGGGAACCGCGATCGATGCCGAGATCGAGCGCGCGGTTCTGCTCGGCGCACTCAACCGGCAACAGGACGCGCAGCAGGCCTTCGTCGATATCCTGCGGCGGACGCCGACGAATTTTTCCGCGCTCAACGAATTCGGGACGCTGCTGACGAACACGGGCGCGATCGAGGCCGCCTGCCGTGTCTATTCGGAGGCGATCGCCCATCACCCCGAAAATCCGATCGGGCATGTCAATCTGGCCAACCTGCTGCTTCGCGCCAGCCGGCACGCGGAAGCGCGCGCGCATTACGAAGCGGCCCTGACGATCGATCCGGAACACGCGCCGGCGCATCAGGGACTCGGCGCCGTGCTCTCGGATATCGGCGATCGCGCCGCCGCGCGGCATCATTTCGAGAAAGGCTTTCGCGGCCATGCCGCCTCGAACCTTCCCTATCGCGGAGCCGCGCCACCCGTCGCCCTGCTGCAACTGGTCTCCTCGGGCGGCGGCAACATACCGACCGCGCCGTTTCTCGACGACCGCGTCTTCCTGACATCCGTCATCGTCGCGGACTATTTCGATCCCGAAAGCCTGCTGCCGCCGCATCAACTGATCTTCAACGCCATTGGAGATGCGGACCTGTGTCGGCCGGCGCTGGAGGCCGCCGCGCGGCTGCTCGAGCGGACGCCCGCACCGGTCATCAACGATCCCCGCGCCGTGATGAGAACCGGCCGGATCGACAATGCAAGGCGGTTGCGCGCCATCCCGGGCGTGGTGACGCCGCGCACCCTGGCCATGGCCCGCCACATTCTGGCCGGTCCAGACGGCGCCGGTTCGGTCGCGCGTGAGGGGCTTGGATTTCCGCTGCT
>JBGPSI010000043.1:0-29481 GCA_041490045.1 Bradyrhizobium sp. | reverse complement strand
CCATGCCGCTGATCGGCCCGGTGCCGGCGCGCGGGCGGACGCCGGCGGGCCTCGCCGCCGCAATCACCGCCAAACTGCGCAACGGCTATATCCGCGATCCCTCGGTGGCCGTGGAGATCGAATCCTATCGTCCGTTCTTCATCCTCGGCGAGGTCGCCGCCCCCGGCCAATATCCTTACGTTCCCAACATGAGCGTCGAGAGCGCGGTGGCGATCGCCGGCGGCTTCTCGCCGCGCGCCCGCCGCGACAGCGTCACGCTGACCCACGCCGACGCTTCGGGCCCGATGCGCGTGGTGGTGCCGCTCGGAACTCCCGTCAGCCCGGGCGACACCGTCCTCGTCGGCGAACGCTGGTTCTGATCATGGCCGCTGACCCGGATCAGCCGCTTCGTATCCTGCACGCGGTGCGCGCGCCGGTCGGCGGAATTTTCCGTCACATCCTGGACCTCGCCAACGGACAGGCAGAGCGCGGCCACCACGTCGGCATTATCGCCGACAGCCTGACCGGCGGCGAACGCGCCGAGGCGGCGCTGCAGGAAATCGCCCCCCGCCTCAAGCTCGGCGTTCAGCGCCTCGCCATTCGCCGCGAACCGCATCCCACGGACTTGCTGGTATGGTTCCGCTTCATGTTCCTGATCTGGCGGCTGAAGCCCGACGTGCTGCATGGCCACGGCGCCAAGGCCGGGGCCTTCGTCCGCTTGCGACACCGATCCAGGAACAAGATCCGCATCTACACGCCGCATGGCGGCTCGCTCCACTACCCGCTGGATACGTTCAAGGGCGCCTTCTACAGCCTCCTGGAACGCACACTGATGAACAACACCGAACTGTTCCTGTTCGAGAGCGCGTTCGCGCGCGACACCTATCAGCGCACCATCGGCATCCCGAAGGGGCTGGTGCGCTGCGTGTTCAACGGCGTCACCGCCGACGAGTTCGATCCGGTCGTCAAGGCGGCCGATGCCACCGATGTCGCCTATGTCGGCGAGTTCAGGCATATCAAGGGCGCCGACCTCCTGATCGATGCGGTGGCGCGGCTGCGCGTCGGGGGCAAGCCGGTCACGTTGACGCTCGGCGGCGACGGCGAGGAAATGGACGCACTCAAGGCCAAGGTCCAAAAGCTCGGCCTTACCGAAGCGGTGCGCTTCATCGGCCACGTCAAGGCGCGACACGGCTTTTCCAAGGGCGCCCTGCTGGTGGTTCCTTCGCGCGGGGATTCGATGCCCTATGTCGTGATCGAGGCGGCCGCGGCAGGGATTCCGATGGTGGCCGCCAAGGTCGGCGGCATTCCGGAAATCTTCGGCCCCCATACCCAGGCGCTGTTTGCGTCCAGCAACGCCGACGCGATGGCGGACGCGATCAAGACCGCGCTCGCCGATCCCGCCGCGGCGCAGGAGCGCGCAAAAGCGCTGCGCGAAAGAGTCCTCCTTCTTTTTTCGCAGAACGCGATGGTCGAAGGCGTGCTGGCCGGCTACCGCGACGCATTTGCGGATCGTTAACCGTTCTTTACCAACGATAACCGTTTCTTCCGATTTGTCCGTTAAGCCGGGAGCCGGGGAATTCCGCCTCGGCTCGCGCATGCCTAGCTGCTTGTGCGACATACGGACTTGGGAACAGTGGAACCGATCAACGCACGCTCGATGTTAGATGCCGCGGCCTCAGCCGCTGCGACCGCACCCGCGGCGGATCGCTCGCCGGTCGAGCGGCGCCGGCGGCTGTCGCAGGCCGCGCTTGCCGTCGCCAACCAGAAGGTACGGCGGGCCTATTCGCCGATCGTGATCGCGGGCGCCGTGCGCGTCGCCGATTTCGTTCTGCTCAGCTTGGTCGGCATCGCGCTCTATTTCGGGTATGTGACGCCGCTTGCGGGCTTTAACTGGGGATACGTCGCCGCCATTTTCGGCATGACCGCGGCCGCGGTGATCTGCTTCCAGGCCGCTGATATCTACGATGTCCAGGTATTTCGCGGCCGGCTGCGGCAGATGACCCGAATGATTTCATCCTGGGCCTTCGTGTTCCTGCTGTTCATCGGCGCCTCGTTCTTCGCCAAGCTCGGCAACGAAGTGTCGCGGCTGTGGCTGTCGGCATTCTTCTGCGTCGGCCTGGCCGGGCTGATTGCAGGGCGATTGCTGCTTCGTTCGATGGTGCGCGGCTGGGCGCGCGATGGGCGGCTCGACCGCCGCACCATCATCGTCGGTTCGGACCAGAACGGGGAGCAACTGGTCAAGGCGCTCAAGGGCCAGGACGATTCGGACATCGATATCCTCGGCGTGTTCGACGACCGCAACGACACCCGCGCGCTGGAGAGCTGCGCCGACAGCCCGAAACTCGGCAAGGTCGACGATATCGTCGAATTCGCCCGCCGCACCCGGGTCGACCTCGTGCTGTTCGCGCTGCCGATTTCGGCGGAGACGCGGATCCTCGAAATGCTGAAGAAATTGTGGGTGCTGCCGGTGGACATCCGGCTCTCCGCCCACACCAACAAGCTGCGCTTCCGTCCCCGCTCCTATTCCTATCTCGGCAAGGTCCCGACGCTGGACGTGTTCGAGGCGCCGATCACCGACTGGGATCTGGTGATGAAGTGGCTGTTTGACCACGTCGTCGGCGGGATCGTTCTGCTGTTCGCCGCGCCGGTCATGGCGCTGGTCGCGCTCGCGGTAAAACTCGACAGTCCGGGGCCAGTGCTGTTCCGCCAGAAGCGGTTCGGCTTCAACAATGAGCGCATCGACGTCTTCAAGTTCCGCTCGCTGTATCATCATCAGGCCGATCCGACCGCCGCGAAGGTCGTGACCAAGAACGATCCCCGCGTCACCCGGGTCGGACGCTTCATCCGCAAGACCAGCCTCGACGAACTGCCGCAGCTCTTCAACGTCGTGTTCAAGGGCAATCTGTCGCTGGTCGGCCCCCGTCCGCACGCCGTGCAGGGCAAACTGCTGAGCCGGCTGTTCGACGAGGCGGTGGACGGATATTTCGCCCGTCACCGCGTCAAGCCCGGCATCACCGGCTGGGCGCAGATCAACGGCTGGCGCGGCGAAATAGACAATGAGGAAAAGATTCAGAAGCGCGTCGAGTTCGATCTCTATTACATCGAGAACTGGTCGGTGCTGTTCGATTTCTACATTCTGCTCAAGACGCCGCTGGCGCTGATGACGAAGAACGAGAACGCCTATTGAGCATGATCCGGAAAAATCGAGACCGGTTTTCCGACAAGATCACGCTCAAAATGAAAAGACTCTGAGCATTTCGCTCCGGTCTTGAGTACGGGTTGCGTAAGTTTGCGAGTGTGTAATGGCGTATGCGGCGACAGCCGAGGGCATTGCTTCAGCGGCGACATCCGCGCCGCGGTTGCTGGCGCTGCAGCGCGCGCTGGTATGGCTGATCGGCGCCAGCGTCGCCATCGTCTTCATCGAGCCCAGCCCCTACGAACTGATGACGGTCACCGCCGCCGTGGTCTTCGCCGCCACGGGCTTGCGCCTGCGGCTGGTGTTCATGCCGCTGCTGCTGCTCCTGTTCCTCGTCAATGTCGGCTATTCCATCGGCGCCATCCCGTTCATGGACAAGCCCGAAGTCGCCAACTGGATCGCGACATCCTGGTACATGGCGGTCACGGTGATGTTCCTGGCCATGGTCATCTCCGAGGACACCGAGGCCCGGCTGGACATGCTTCGCCGCGGCCTGATCGTCGGCGCATTGATCGCTTCGATCGCGGCCATCGCCGGCTATTTCAACCTCGTCCCCGGCGGACATGACCTGCTGACGCTTTATGACCGCGGCCGCGGCACCTTCAAGGATCCGAACGTGCTCGGCGCGTTCCTGATCCTGCCATCGCTGTTCGCGCTGCAAAGCGTGGTGTCGGACCGTTTTGGCAAATCGTTCCGCAGCGCGATCTCGCTCGGCGTCATGGCGCTCGCGATCCTGCTGGCGTTTTCCCGCGCGGCATGGGGCGGGCTCATCCTCACCTCGGCCTTCATGCTGGCACTGATGGTGCTGACCAGCCCGTCACGCCCGCAGCGCTCGCGCATCATCGTGACGTCGCTCGTCGCCATCATTGCCGTGGCGGCGCTGCTCGCGGTGCTGCTGTCGTTCGATTCCATCAGCGAAATGTTCAAACAGCGCGCGAGCTTCGATCAAAGCTATGACGAGGGCCGCTTCGGCCGGTTCGGACGGCATATTCTCGGCGCGCAAATGGCACTCGACCTTCCCTTCGGCATCGGGCCGCTGCAGTTCCACAAGTACTTTCCCGAGGACACCCATAATTCCTATCTGAACGCCTTCATGTCCGGCGGCTGGATCTCCGGCATCTGCTATCCGGCACTGGTATTCATCACCGTGATCATGGGCTTTCGCCACGTCTTCGTCCGCGTGCCCTGGCAACGCGCCTATCTTGCGATCTTCTCGGCGTTCCTCGGCACCGTCGGCGAAAGCTTCATCATCGACACCGATCACTGGCGGCACTTCTGGATGATGCTGGGCGCGATGTGGGGCATGTTCGTCGCGGCGCAGCCCTACAAGGCGGCGTCGAACCACGCGCTCGCAGCGCCCGCCGACACGAGCACGGCTTAGCCCCGGCCTTACTTCTCGACGCTGAAGGTGAGGCCGGCATGGTCGACCAGCCGCTTGATCAGCTTGTCGCGCATCGCGGCACCCGGCGTCCAGATGCCGGCCGGAACGTCCGGCGTGTCGCGCAGCAGGCAGATCGCGCATTCGGAGATCATCTTCGAGGTCGAACCGTAACCGGGATCGCGATCGCCGCGCACGGCGACGCGTACCTGACGGCCATCAGGCGCGAGGCCGACGAACAGCAGATCATAGTGGCCGGATTCGCGCTCTTGCTTCGACGGCCCTTCGCCCGGTTGCGGTACTTTGCCTCCCATCTTCTCGGATGTGTTGGCGGCGAGGATGCGCCGCGCCTGTTCTTCGCCCTGCTCACCCGGACCGGTCAACATCATCTCGTCGTAGACAAAGTCCCGGCCATAGGGAAAACCCAACAGCATGTTGGAGCGGTGCACGTTGCGGGTATTGATGCTCGCCATCACGAACGGCGTGGTCCAGGATTGCAGGTCCTCGTCATATTGCGGCCTGTTGCCGGGAGGCTGTTTCGGGCCTTCAAAGCCCGGCGTCAACGCGAACGGGCTTCGCAACAGCGCCATCAATCGTTGGTCGTTTGCCGCTGCGGAGAAAGTCGCCTTCATGCTCGCCGCCGTGCCGCCCGACAGCGTGCCCTTCATCACGCGGACCCGGCCCTTGACGCGGCTGACAGTCGCACCGAGAGTCTTCCTCGCGGTTTCCTCACAAAAGAACACGCCGAGTTCGAACGGGATCGAATCGTAGCCGCAGGAAAACAGGATGCGCGCGCCGCTGGCTTTCGCCGCGGCCTCGTGCTTGTCGATCATCTGCCGCATCCAGACCGGCTCGCCGCAGAGATCGAAATAGTCGGTGCCCGAGGCCGCGCAGGCCGCGAGCAGTTCGTTGCCGTAGAGTTGGTAAGGCCCGACCGTGGTGATGACGGATTTGGTCTCCGCGACCATCGCGTTCAACGACGTGGCATCGCTTGCATCGGCGACGATAAGCGGCGTGTCGGCGGGCGCCCCGATCGCCTCGCGAACCGATTTGAGCTTGTCGAGGCTGCGCCCGGCCATCGCCCATTTAAGCTGCGCGTCGTTATTATACCGCGTGGCGAGATATTCGGCGACGAGCTGACCGGTGAATCCGGTTGTGCCATAGACGACGATGTCGAATTTCTTCGCAGACTTCATATCGATTCCCTGAGGTGATGGGCCGGCTTATTTCTTGGCGTAGGACACGCCCATCCCTGCGCGCACGTCGGCCTGGATTCCATACGGCGCGATCGGATAGCGCAGGCCGTTCCTGGCGAGCTGCTTCATGCCGACAATCGCCTTCGCCAGGTGCGCGGGAGACAAGGCCATTAGCATCTCCTCATCCGGCACGCCACCATAGCGGCGCTCGGCAAAGCAGGGCAGCGACAGGCTCGGCTCGCCGGTCTTGAGCGCCCGCCCCCAGGAATCGGCGCAGGCGGTCTCGCCGACCACGCCCCATTCGAACTTCCTGTAGCCGGTATATTGCAGCCCGTTGATCAGAATGATCATCTGGCCCGGCGTCGCATAGACCAGGCAAATATCCGGCGGATTGAGCCGACCGCTCGACAAGGGGCTGACCGCGAGCGCCTGGTATTTGCCGAAGGCAACGACATCAAGCGCTTCCTGGCGCTTGCGGGCATCTTCCGCGGTGCCATGCCAGACGCCGACATAGGATTCACCGGCAAGCCACTTCTCGTCGCGTGGCGCGAGCCCGATCACCGCGCGGCATTGCGCGCCGACGAGATCGTCAGATGTGATGCCCACCGTCCAGCCCAGTCGCGAGGCCATGCTGACGATCTGGTCGGTGGTGTGGACCGCCGACGGACGGCGGATTTTCGGGATCGCCGTCATCTCCTCGACGGTTGCGAACATTTTCATGCCGATCACGGTGGTCTTCAGGCGAAGCAGGCTGTTGAGATCGGCGACCATGGCTGCCGGATCGAATTGTTCTTCCACCGATGCTGCTTGCTGCATGAACTTCACTCCCTCGACGGCAAACTGGCCGCTGCACGCGTTTTGAGGTTTGATCCTAGCCGGTTTATCCGCCGACCGCGACCCGCGCGCTACCGCGGATTTGGTCCCGGAAAAAGCTCGCTGGTCTTGCCCGTTATCCGGTAAGCCACAAGCCCCAGATATTCGCGCACGGCGATTTCCGTGCGTTCCAGCCCGTCAAGCACGAAGGGCGAGAATTCCAGCAAATCGTCCGGTCCGCCGGTGCGCCAGTCAACCGGATAGGGTTCAACTGGAAATCCGACCTTTCTGAAGATGCCGATCGAGCGCGGCATATGAAAGGCCGACGTCACCAACAACCAGCGCTCGCCGCTCTTCGGCGCCGCCAGCTGCTTGGAGAACTCGGCATTCTCCATCGTATTGCGCGAACGCCGTTCCATGACCAGCCGATCCTTGGCGATACCGAGGCGCTCGAATATTGCGGCGGCATAATCGGCTTCCCGCGGGCCACCGGTCAAATTCGCGCTTCCGCCCGAAAAGATGATGCGCGCCTTCGGATATTGACGGGCAAGCGCCCCCGCCTCGACCACGCGATCGGCCGCGCGTGTAAACACCACCGTGCCATGGTCGGCGGATAGATCGGCATCGATCGCGCCGCCGAGGACCACGATGCCGTCAGGCGCGCCGCGCGCGGGGTCCCACGGCGGAAATCGCGCTTCCAGCGGATGGAGCAGAATATCTCCGAGCGGCGAAAATCCGCAGACCGCCAGCAGAACGGCGGAGCCAATCAATAGCCTGCGGCCGAGGCTTGCCAGGCGTGTGGCGAGCAGTATCGCGCCGAGAAGCCCGATGCCGATCAGGAAATTCGCCGGCAACAGCGCGATGCCGATGGTTTTGGAAAGGACAAAAAACAAGACAGGCCTCTTCGAATGTCTGGTACAGCGTCATACGCGACCGCGGTCCCAACCAGAAGCCCCGTCATGACGCATCATCACCTGCATTCCAGCCCCGAGACCTGTCACTGGGGGTTTTTCGAGGCGAAACTCAAGCCGGTCCTCACCATCAAGAGCGGCGATGAGGTGACCATCGATACCATCAGCGGCGGCCCGGACGTGGTGCCGGACCGAAAGCAGTTTCATGTCCCGCCCGAACTCGACGAGGTTCACGCCAAAAATGAGCGGATGGTGCCGGGGCATATCCTCACCGGTCCGGTCGCGATCGAAGGCGCTGTGCCCGGCGACGTGCTGGAGGTCGATATCCTCGACGTCGGCCTGCGGCAGGACTGGGGCTACAATCTGATCCGGCCGCTGGCCGGTACCCTGCCCGACGATTTCCACGAGACCCGCCTGTTGAACATCCCGCTCGACCGGGAGCGGATGGTCGGCCGCCTGCCTTGGGGATTGGATCTGCCGCTAAAGCCGTTTTTCGGCGTGATGGGCGTGGCGCCGCCGCCGGCCTGGGGCCGCATCACCTCGCTGATCCCGCGCGCGATGGGAGGCAACCTCGACAACAAGGAGCTGGTGCCGGGCGCCAAACTCTATCTGCCGGTCTTCGTGCCGGGCGCGCTGTTCTCCTGCGGCGACGGCCATGGCGTGCAGGGCGACGGCGAGGTCTGCGTCACCGCGATCGAGACCGCGTTGCGGGGCCGTTTCCGCCTGACGGTGCGCCGGGATTTGCGGCTCGACTATCCCCGCGCCGAGACGCCAACCCATTACATGACGATGGCGATGGATCCCGACCTCGACCAATGCGTGGTCCGCGCGCTGCGCGACATGATCGTGCTGCTCGGGGAGAAACGCAATCTGTCGCGCGAGGACGCCTACACACTGTGCAGCCTGGCCGCCGATTTGCGGGTGACCCAGACCGTCAACGGCTCCAAAGGCATCCACTGCATGATCGCAAAGACAGTCGTGAATGGGTGACGGGAGCGTCATTCCGGGCGCTTGTGAACCGGCACGTTCTGGAGCCCAAGGCCGCCCGACATGCAACAGCATATCCGAGACGCCTTCAGGCCGGTATCGGAGTAGCGAATGCGACGGTTTATTCCGCGTAGCGGGCATTTGTTAAATCGATAGTAAAGGAAGTCGTTAAAGCTGTCGCCTTTACGATCCAATCGGATTTTCGGGAGAGCCGGCATGGCATTTGGAAGGCTCACTCGCTTGCGACTCAACCTGGGACCAAAGGCCGTCCTAAGCGCAGCTCTTCTGATCGCGGTGAATACGGCACTCGTGGTTGGTGCCGGATATTGGTCTCTGACGCGTGACTTCGCGGCGCGCGCGGAGCGCGACATCGATGTCAACCTTCGAACGCTCAGTCTCGCGTTTGCGGAGACCTTCCCCGATGCGAAGGTCGCCATTCGCGACGGCGTCGTCGAGCGTATTGAAATGCCGAGAATGCCGGAATTCAGCGATCACAAGATTGTGGATCGGGCGACCGCCTATGTCGGCGGCACTGCCACGCTATTCGTTTTTGACGATGCGTCGCAGCAGTTTGTTCGCCGAACGACAAATGTGAAAAAGGAAAATGGCGACCGGGCTGTCGGTACGCAGCTCGCGGCCGATCACCCCGCACAAGGCGTACTCCGCCGCGGCGAGGCTTACAAAGGCCCGGCGATGCTGTTCGGGCGCCGCTTTTACACGGCTTATCAACCCGTGTTCGGTGCGGGGGGCAAAGTGATCGGCATCGTCTATGTCGGTATCCCCACGGCTCAGCTCGACGGCATGCTCTCGCAGGCGCTCTGGGCGATGGCCATTGCCGCGGCCATCGCTGCTCTGCTCGTGCTTGGCATAACCATGCTGATCGTTCGCCGCGTCACCAAGCCGCTTAGAGCGGTGACGGAATCGTTGACGGTTCTCGCCGAGGGAAGGACAGACGTCGAAGTTGCGCACGCCAATCGCCATGACGAAATCGGGGCGATCGCGCGGACCGTCGACGTTTTCAAGAACAATCGCCTCGAGCGCCGCCAACTCGAGGCCGAACGCATCAGCGCCGAGAAGCTGGCAATGGACAGGCGCAAAGCGGAACTGAATCAATTCGTAGAGGGTTTCCGCGCCAAGATCGGCGGAATCATCGAGCGGGTGCTGAATTCTTCGGGACAATTCGAAAAAGATGCGCAGCAGCTTACCGCAACGGCTCACGCGACGGCGAAAATGTCGGGTCAATCCGCCGATGCCTCCCGACAAGCCTCTGAGCATGTCCGCAGCGCTGCAGCGGCCTCGAACGAACTGTCCCAGTCGATCGTCGAAATCAGCCGACGCGTTCAGGAGTCGAATGGTGTTACTTCCGACGCGGTCAAGCAAGCCGAGGCCACGGACGAGCGGATGACGGAATTGTCGGCGGCGGGCGATCGGATCGGCGACGTGGTGAAGCTGATCACATCGATTGCCGAACAGACCAATCTCCTCGCGCTCAACGCAACCATCGAGGCAGCGCGCGCGGGCGATGCAGGCCGCGGATTTGCGGTGGTCGCGCAGGAAGTGAAGAACCTGGCGGGCCAAACTGCAAAAGCCACCGACGAGATCAGTGCACATATCGTCAACATGCAGCGTGCCACGGGAGAATCCGTCGGCGCTATCAAGGCCATTGGGCAGACGATCGAACGCATCAGCGGGATCACCACGTCGATCTCCTCCGCTGTCGAGCAGCAGGGGACTGCGACCCAAAGCATCGCGCAAGGCGTCCAGGCTGCCGCCGGCGGCACCCTCGATGTCGCTGACAACATCGAGCGCGTCGCGAAAAATGCCCGCGAAACCGGAACGACGTCGGGGTTGATGCTGAAATCGGCGCAGGAACTGTCAGAGGTGAGCGGTCACCTCAAGGACGAGGTCGAAAAATTCCTGGACAGCGTCCGGGCGGCCTGACGGGCGTGGGGAGACCCGCCGGGGTTCGCTCGTCTGGCGCAAAATTGGCGTCAATTTTGTCGCAAAGCTCACGCCGCGGAACGACCGAAGAAATCACCCGGCAGTGATACCGGATTTACCGGCGACGGCCGGTGAAGCGCCTCTTGTGTTTCGCAAGCCGCGCTCGCTACTATCGGCCGGACCAACACACAAAAAAGACAGGGAGAGATATGCTGAAGGACAGGCTATCGCCGGACGACGTGGCCGCGCGCGAGAATGAAATGCGGGAAGCGCTCGCGGCCTGTCCACGCATCCTCGATCTCGTGGCGCGCGGGCCGCTCGCCGATCCCGATGCCGAGGCGGTGGTGTATCTGCGCTCGCCGCTCGATCCCAATCCGGTCGTCGTCTCGAACGATCGGCTGATGGGCTGCACCAAGGCGGCCGAGAATTTCTTTCGCGCGCAGGGTGTCGGCAAGAACGATCCGGTCGCGATATTGCTGCCGATCTGCCCCGCGGCCATCGCCGCGATCTGGGGAGCGGCCGCCTGCGGTATCGCCGAGCCGGTCAATCTCCTGTTCACGCGCGAGGCGATCATCGCCCAGCTGAACGCGGTGAAGGCAAAATTATTGCTGGCGCCGCCGCCGGGCATGCCGGGCGGGCTCCATGAGAAGATCGAAGGATTGCAGAAAGACGTTCCGTCGCTGCAGCGTATCGTGGTCGTCCCGCTGGACGGGACCATTGCGTTCGACGGCGAGGTGCTGAAGCCCGATCCGGCCTGGCGCGATGATTACGGCAAATGCCGCGATGCTTCCGAAGCCGAACGTGTCGCCGTGATGCTGCCCACCGGCGGCACCACCGGCCACCCCAAGGTCGCCCGCCTCACCAATCGCTCGATGGTCGCCTCCAGCGTCTCCTCGCGCATGGCGCTGGATTATCGCAAGGGCGACCGCGCCATGATCTCGCTGCCGCTGTTCCATGTCGGCGGCCTGTTCGTCGGTGTCGGCGCCTGCCTGTCGCCTGGCGTCACGATCGTGATTCCAGGTCCCGCCGGGGCGCGCGATCCGGCGCTGGTGGCGAACTTCTGGAACATCATCGAGAAATATCGCCTGACGCATGCCGGCAACGTACCGACGACGCTGGGCGCGCTCGCCGGCATACCCGTCGGCGATTGCGACATTTCGAGCCTGCGCGTCACGCCGACGGGCGCCTCGATATGCCCGCCGGAAATCGAGCGCCGCTATCTCGCGCGCTGGGGGGGCCCCTGCGTCCAGCAGGTCTACGGCATGACCGAGCTTGCCGGCGCGATCACCCACGATGTGGCCGGCCTGAAGCCGCGGCCGGAAAGCGTTGGTATTCAAAACCCGCTTGTCGAACTCGCCATCCTCGCGGGAGATAGATTGCATACGGGACCGTGGCCCTCCCCGGTCGGCGAATTGCTCACAAGGGGTCCGCAGCTATTTCCCGGCTATGTCGACAAGAAGCAGACCGATGACGCGTTCCATCAGGGATGGCTGCGCACCGGCGACATCTGCCGCATCGACGCGGACGGTTTCGTCTACATCATGGGCCGCGCCAAGGACGTGATCATCCGGGGCGGTCACAACATCGACCCGCGGGCGATCGAGGACGCCGCGCTGCAGTTTCCTGGTGTCGCGCTCGCCGCGGCCGTGGCCCGTCCTGATGCCTATGCCGGCGAGGTACCGATGCTGTTCGTTTCGGCGCAGCCCGGCGTCGCCATCGATTCCCAGGCGCTCGCCGCCTTCGTGCAGGACAACATCCCGGAGCCGCCGGCGCGGCCGCGGGCCGTCTCCGTCATCGGCGAAATGCCGGTCACGCCGGTCGGAAAGATCTTCAAGCCAAAACTCCGCGAGATCGCGGCGGGCGAAGCCGCGCGCGAACTGCTGGCGGCGGAGGGTTTGGCGAACGAGGTCAGCGTCGAGGCAATCACTGATCCCTCCCGCGGACTCTTCCTGCGCGTCAAGGCCTCGCCCGACAAGGCAATGACGGCCGAGCGGCTGCTGAAGAAATTTCCGGTCAAGATCGAAGTCGAGACCTGAGGCAAGCGCTTCAGGCGCGCGGCGAAGTCTAGCCTAGGCGCCACCCGACCTCTTGGGCAAAACTCTGGTAAAATTCCGGCGTGTAGGCTTTTTCCGGTGTCTGCCGCACCCGCTCGTCGAGACGTTCGGCGTCGTCGCCGACCAGTATCCGCCAGCGCTCGGCCTTGACCCCGTCGAGGATCACCTTGGCGGCGGCGGCGGCCGAGGTCGGCGCCTCGTCACGAAAGCTGCGAGCGCGATCGAGCGCGATGTTCTGAATGTCTTCATCCGACATCGCGGCGGTGTCCATGCCCATGCCCTTCAGGCGCTGGCGCGCGCCCAGGATCTCGTTCTCGCTCAGGCGCTCGGATTCGGTACCGCTCTGGATCTTGCGGGAATTGGAAACGATCGAGGTGCCGATATGGCCGGGCATCACCACGGAACACTTGATATGCGGCGCGTTGAGCCGCAGATCGTTGATCAGCGCTTCGGTAAATCCCTTCACCGCGAATTTGGCGGAGCTGTAGGCGGTGTGCGACACACCCAGGCCGACCGAGGCCCAGAAGCCGTTGACGCTGGAGGTGTTGACGATATGGCCCTCGTCGGCCTTCATCAGCATCGGCAGGAAGGTGCGAACGCCGAGATAGACCCCGCCCCAGCAGATATTGAACGTCCGTTCCCACTGCTCCCTCGAGTTGGTGAACAGGCTGCCGCCGCCGCCGATGCCGGCATTATTGAACAGCAGATGGATCTTGTCGGTGGCCTGTTGCTCCGCGATCTCGTCGCGGAAGCGCTTGAGCTGGTCCTCGATCGAGACGTCGGCGACATGCGTGGTGACGCGCAGCCCCTGCGGCAGCTTTTCAACCTCGCAGAGCCGCTTGGTCTCGGCCATCGCATCGGCGGAAATATCGCACATCGCGACATTGCAGCCCTCGGCCACCAGCTGGCGCGCCAGCTCGCGGCCCATGCCCGTGCCGCCTCCGGTGATCACAGCAATCTTTCCGGCAAAATCCTTCATGAGAAACCACGCGCCTTTCCGTTGCAGTAAGCCGGGCCGACAAAAAGCAACACTCGTCGTCCTTAGCAATGGGGAAAATTGATCTGCTGGAATATTTCGAGGCGGTTGCAGTCGCCGATCGCCGCGGATGTCGTAGCCAACCGCGTGGTGCATGGCTATCGCCTCCGGAGACCAGGTTTCATAGATGCCGTTGGTGGTCGGTCGGCCTGGTCCTCAGGATCAACTTGAAAATACTGGCACAAAGAACCGGCCGGGGAAAGCGGCCGGGCTCGCTTGTTCGCGATCCGGCTGCGGTGGTAAATTGCCTTACCCGCAACCGGATCTAAGAATGAAGAGCGAACGCATCGTCGCCGAAGCCACGGCCGACCTCTGGCCCCACCGCAGTCGCGATTATCTTGCGCGCATCAGGAGCGAGGCCCCGGAGCGCGCCCGACTGGAAGCTGTTCGACGAACTCGACCATACCGCGGCCGGCTGCACACCGAACTTCCCGTGGCCATCATCGGGGTTCCAGCGCGTTTTATCGCTGGATGGAAACGGCGCCGACAGACATGCTCGGCACCCCTGATCACCCTCGGTATCGAGGGATTTAGCAGTGCCGCCTGCCGCCGCGTTGCGCCGGGCCGCTATCGCCTGTTCCTCCCAGCCGTTCGGTAGCGCTTCAGTAAGCCCACCGAGCGCAAACGCCTCCGTGCCAGCGCGCACACCTGCGGACTTCCCGGCGCGCATGCCGGATGGTAGTCCTCGCCACGCAGACACCATTAACTCGTGTCCTGCCTGGTCCGCATGCCCAGGCGACTTGCGTGATCATGCTGTCCGGCTCGTGAGCGGGCGCAACTGTCATTGCCTGTGCTGACGTTGTCACGACTAAGGCGAAGGCAGCAAAAGCGGTCAATCTGATCATTGGCTTTCTCCCATGTTTTGCGAGGAAGTTGGGGAGTTTGGTGACAGCTTTATTGGTGACAGCTTTAGAGGAGTAAGGCGGCATATCGTAGAACGCATAAAGCCCGGCTTAGAGCGGTGGGCGGCTTGATAACTGCCGCCCACGCGTCATTCTGAGGCTTATTGGCATAGGTACGTTATGGCATCCCCGCCTTTCACCAATGTTCCAGGCTCACAACCAATGCCGTTGCGGCTCGCATAGTCATGCCAGTCGGCGTAGCCATAGGTCCAAGGCCCACCCGCGTAGTAGGCACGCACTGCGTACCAAGCGTAACCCGAGGTGTCCGCTACGTAGGGGTAGTACCCATAGTGCCCATGATAGTAGGGCCGGACCACCAACCGCGTTGCCGCCTGCGCCTTATGGATCGATAGCGATATTCCCCCTTGCTCGGACCAACCAAAGGAAAACATAGCCGCACACGCGAAAGCGGAGATCGCAATGGCGATCTTCTTTGCAAATGTCGTCTTCATGATGTTCTCCACAAATGAAGTCGGGGGCGACAACTTGGACTCAGCCGAGCAGTCGCATGCTTGCGCTAGATCAAAGGTTTTGGAAAAAGCAGCAGGTGCGCAAACACCTTTCACCGTCCGCCTGATCGGCAGGCAGCGTGACATTCGCCGAAACGTCAGTGACGCTGCCGAAAACTTTGTCGGAGAGGGTTCCGCCCGCGACCGCACGTCATGTCGGGGGTGGCAGGGGGCGGATCAAAAGGTGAGAACCTCAGTGAGAACCCTCGATTCACCCAAGTCCATTCGAGCGCGCCACAATCGGTCATTCGCGCGACAACAGCACCCGCTCAGTGGAATAAAACTGTGGGAAAATCTCGGCGGGGAGCAACGTGAGCAAAATATCTCAATGAATTTATCCTGCTCGCAGGCGCTCCCTACGTGACTTGAACCCGTGTTTCAGCCTTGAGGGGGCAACGGCTCTCCCTTCCCCATAGTATAATTTTCGTGCGGTCGCTGATCGTGTCACTTGAAATCGATCTCGGTCCATCGGAATTGCCTGAGAGGTTTGAACCGGATCGTTCTCTGGCACGCTCGCGAGGTACCACCCACTGCTCCCAATTCGAACCCACCGTGAGGGGCCTCGATTTTCGCGCCAACGCGCCTTAGTTTTCTTCTTTTGTTTTTAGGGATTTATTTAATGGTCGGAGCGAGAGGATTTGAACCTCCGACCCCTAGTCTCCCAGACTAGTGCGCTAACCGGGCTGCGCCACGCTCCGATGCCGTTCCATTAGCTGCGATCAGGCCCGCGCGCAAGGAGCCGATAAGCCAGCCGATCTGGGGCGCGGAGGCGATAAAGCCCGGTTCCGGGGGATCGCTAGCCCTTCAGTGCCTGGTCGAGCAATTGCCGGCAGGCGATCAGGTCCTGCAGCACGCTTTCCAGCCGCGTGACGTCGAGCGAGCGCCCCTCCTCGCCGATGCCCGGAATCGGGCCGTCGTCGTAGGCGGCCGGCATCCCCTCCTCGTCGGTTTCCAGCAGGCGGAAATCGATGCCGTCGGTGCTTCCCTCATAATCGTCGTCGTCATCGTCGATACCCGACACGACATCGTCGTCCTGCTCCATGACGCTCTGGCCGACCGCCTCTTCGATCGCGCCGAACGAGGCCACCGCCGAGTTGTCGGCCAGACGCTGCACCGAGCCGATGCCGTGTTCCTTCAGGATGCGCTGCACCCCGCGGATGGTATAGCCCTCGCCATACAGCAGGCGGCGGATGCCCTTGAGCAGGTCGATGTCATCGGGGCGGTAATAGCGGCGACCGCCGCTCCGCTTCATCGGCTTGATCTGGGCGAACCGCGTCTCCCAGAACCGCAGAACGTGCTGGGGAATGTCGAGGTCATTGGCGACCTCGCTGATGGTCCGGAACGCATCCGGCGCTTTGTCCAAATGCCCGCTCCTCTTTCGATCGCCCGGCGGGACGATCCGGTCTATTCGGCCTTGCCTTGGCCATTGCCGGCGTTCTGGCCGTTGATCCGCTGTTTCAGAATGGCCGACGGCTTGAACACCATCACGCGACGCGGCGAAATCGGAACTTCGGTGCCCGTCTTCGGATTACGGCCAATACGCTGGCCTTTCTTGCGCACCATGAAGGAGCCGAAGGAGGATAGTTTCACCGTCTCGCCCTTCTCCAGGCAGTCGGTGATCTCCTTCAGCACCAGCTCGACGAAGGCCGATGATTCCGTGCGCGAGAGGCCTACCTTTTGGTAGACGGCCTCGCACAAATCGACGCGTGTAACTGTCTTTCCGGTCCCGGTCATCGCCTGCCCCGCACTCACGGCGAAAATTTATTGTCTGAAATTATGAGGTTAACGCACGATGGTCAACAGTGCTCATCAATGCAATAGCATGAAAGAACACAACAAAGTACACAGACTTTTTAACGTTGGGCTTACCAGCGCAATAAGGCCGAACCCCAGGTAAAGCCGCCGCCCATAGCCTCCAGCAGCACCAGATCGCCCTTTTTGATGCGCCCGTCGGCGACCGCGACCGACAGCGCCAGGGGTATGGACGCTGCCGAGGTATTGCCGTGCAGGTCCACCGTCAGCACCACCTTCTGCGGTGCAATATGCAGCTTGTGCGCCGAAGCATCGATGATTCGCTTGTTGGCCTGATGGGGAACAAACCAGTCGATGTCCTCGGCCGAGGTGCCGGTGGCCTCGAACGCATCGACGATCACGTCGGTGATCATACCCACCGCGTGCTTGAACACTTCGCGGCCTTCCATCCGCAGATAGCCCACCGTCCGGGTCGAGGACGGGCCGCCATCGACGTATAATTTCGACTTGTGCCGGCCGTCGGAACGCAGATGCGTGGTCAGGATGCCGCGGTCGGAGGTTTTGCCGGGCTCCTGCTGCGCGTCCAGCACCACGGCACCGGCGCCGTCGCCGAACAGCACGCAGGTGCCGCGGTCGTTCCAGTCCAGAATCCGCGAAAAGGTCTCCGCGCCGATCACCAGCGCGCGCTTGAACGAGCCTGCGCGCAGGAAGCTGTCCGCGGTGGCGAGCGCGAACACGAAGCCCGAGCATACCGCCTGCAGATCGAACGCCGCGCCGTGGTGGATGCCGAGTTCGTTCTGCACGGCGACCGCGGTCGCCGGAAAGGTGTTGTCCGGGGTCGAGGTCGCCAGCACGATCAGGTCGATCGACTGCGCGTCGACCCCGGCATTGGCAAGTGCCGCGCGCGCGGCGTGAACCGCCAAATGCGAGGTGAACTCGCCCTCGGCGGCGATATGGCGCTGCTTGATACCGGTACGCTGTACGATCCACTCGTCGGAGGTCTCGATCCGCGCGGCCAGTTCGGCATTGGTCAGGACCTGCTGCGGCAGATAGGAACCGCAGCCGAGCACGACCGAGCGTAATGCAGTCACGAGACAGCCTCCTGCGCGGTCGGCGCAGATCCGAGCGCGCTGCCGTCGCGATTGAGCATTTGATTGATCTTGTTGAGGAGATCGTAGCGGACCATCTCATAGCCAACATCGACCGCATAGGCAAAGCCTTCGGCGTCGGATCCGCCATGGCTTTTGACGACAATGCCGTTCAGGCCGAGCACCAAGCTACCGTTGGATTTGCTCGGGTCGAGCTTATCGCGCAGTGCCTTGAATGCATTTTTTGCGAACAAATAGCCGATCCGAGAGCGCCAGGTGCGCGACATGGCACCGCGCAGGAATTCGGTGATCTGCCGCGCCGTGCCCTCGGCGGCCTTCAGCGCGATATTGCCGCTGAATCCCTCGGCGACAATGACGTCGGCAGCGCCCTTGCCGATACCGTCGCCCTCGACGAAACCGATATATTCGAGCTGGGGGAGGTTCATCGCCCGCAGCAGCTCGGCCGCTTCGCGGATTTCCTCGCGGCCCTTGATTTCCTCGACCCCGATATTGAGCAGGCCGACCGTGGGCCGTTCGAGATCGAACAGCACGCTCGCCATGGCGCTGCCCATCACCGCCAGCGCCACCAGGTGGTGGGCATCTCCGCCGATGGTGGCGCCGAGGTCGAGTACGACCGAATCGCCGCGGGCCGTGGGCCATATCGCCGCAAGCGCCGGCCTGTCGATCCCGGGCAGCATGCGCAGGCAAAACCGCGCCATCGCCGCCAGCGCGCCGGTATTGCCGGCCGATACCGCAACGTCGGCCTCACCCTTCTTGACCGCATCGATGGCGAGCCACATCGAAGACGATTTGCGGCCGCGGCGCAGCGCCTGGCTGGGCTTGTCGTGCATGCTGACGGCGACGTCGGTATGAATGACGCGGGAGGCCGCCTTCATCGCCGGATGTTTTTCGAGCTGCGGATCAATCAGCGCGCGATCGCCGAACAGCAGAAATTCGGTGTCGGGATGCCGGGTCAACGAAATCGCGGCGCCGGGAATGACGACCGATGCGCCGACATCGCCACCCATGGCGTCAAGCGCGATTCGAACCTTCTGAGGCATGAACGTCCCGGAAACCTGATCTCTTGCGGACAAGAAGCGCTTCGCCGCGAACTCTGAAATCGCTGCGGATGGCAGCGATCGGCGAAGCGCAACGCTGCACCCGGCCGGGCCGCGACAATAGCGTGTCCCGGCCCCGACACAACCTCTTGACCGCCCTCTTTTGGCGGCCGAGTCGTAGCGTTGCGGAATCGATACATGGGCGTAAATCGAGATAATTCAACGAATTAGACCAGATTTTTGACTGAAGCCGGTATCTCACGGCGGTGGAATGCGCGGCCTGCGCCCGCGCCGGCGCCTGTTAGCGCCCTTTCGGCTTCTTCGCGCCGGGTGTTTTGGGCTCGAGCTTCAGCGCTTTGAGCGCGGCAAACGGATGGGCATCGGGATCGGTGGCTTCGACCGGCGGCTCGAAAACCGCGTCCGGCCGGCGCGGATAGGGATCGACAGCCAGGAACAGCGCGTCGGTCGCAAGCCGGCCGAGGTCAATGACGCCGTTGACGATCGGCTCCGGCGGATCGGGGATTTCGACGTCGCTTTCGGCGGACTCATCCACGAGATCGGAGAGTTCCGGAATTTGCTCGGGCGGCGCGAAGATCAGGTCGATCTCTTCGTCGATATCGTTCTCGATCGGATCCAGCGTCACCACACAGGTCTGCCCGATCCGGGCCCGCACGCGGCCGCCGACATGAAAACGGCCCCCGCCGTTCGGCGTGACATCGAGCGAGGCTTTCGCCGACAAAATCTCGCGCAAGCCCCCGACCTCGGCCATGGCCGCGCGTTCGACGGGGCTTGCTTCGATATCGAGATGCAGTCCGGTCTCCGGGATCTGCGCCACCGCGACGGGAACGCGCCAGGGATCGGACTTGTCGATTGTACTATTCGGTCGGTTCATTGCTGTACGCCCACGCGTGCCGGCGAAGGAAACCGCCACGATGCCCGCTGGAGCGTGGCATCGTCCAGCCCTGCCAGGGCCTCGGTGGCGGCCTCGGCATAATAAGCGAGCCGTCGCGCGTTTTCGATTTGGCCGCCGTTCAGGATATTCTTGCACAGCGCCTGCGCCAGCGCCTCGCGGCTATCGGCGACAGCCAGATCATAGGCCGCTGAACGGCCGTAGAACGCCTCTCCGAAGGCCTGCATGCGTTTGGGCACGGTGAGGTCGCCAACCCCCATCTCGCGCAAATTCGCATCCATATCCTCGCAGAAGCGGTCGAACAGCGCCTGGGACAGCACCGCACCCCCCTCGACCGCCCTCAGCCGCCGCAAAACCATCCACAAATGCAGCACCAGGAGGTCAAAACGCCCGTCAACCGTGTCCGGCACGCCCAAGTCCCGGTAAAACAACGGTTCTCGCGCTTGCGTCACGATCATGCCATAGATGGCTTCGATGGTGCCCCGCAGCGGCATCCGGGATTTTCTGAAGTGATTGAACGGCCAAAGCATTGTGGGTTCCGCAAGCGAGCCCCAACGGTTTCCGTATTGGGTGCCCGCGCCTGTTGCAATCCAGCGTGCTGCCCGGTACGTCAACGCCTCGCGGGATGCAAGGGGACGGGACCAGTTCCGGAATGACCGAGACGAGCCAGAGACCTCCACGCGCCTGTTCTTCGCGCGGCCTGCCCGCACGCTGGCGCCGCATGCGCGCGGCCGCCGCCATCGCGCTGCTCTGCGCGGCGCTGGGCGGTTGCATCACGGGCGAGGAATTCCAGAAGGGCTATATCCTTCCGCCGGGCGCGCTCGAGCAGATCCCGATTGGGGCGAGCCAGGATCAGGTGCTGATCGTGATGGGAACGCCATCGACGGTCGCCACCCTCAACGGCGAGGTGTTCTACTACATCTCACAGCGCTCCGAACGCCCGGTCGCCTTCATGAATCAGAAGGTGGTAGACCAGCGTGTCATCGCGATCTATTTCGACAAGAATCGCCAGGTGCAGCGGCTCGCCAATTACGGGCTGAAGGACGGCAAGATCTTCGACTTCATCAGCCGCACCACTGCGACCTCGGGCCAGGAGCTCAGCTACCTCGCGCCGCTCTTCAAGCTGCTCAGCTTCAACTAGGCGGACGTCCCGCCGGCAACAGCCGTCATTGCCCGCGACAAACGCGAAGCGTTTGCGCAACGGAGCGCACGCGACGAAGTAATCCAGCTTCTATACTTGGTGGCGCCGTAGATTCTTCGCTTCAATCGCAACGATGCGGCGCTTCCACCGCCCTCCAAACGAGAAACCCCGCGGTTCGCACCGCGGGGTTCTTGTTCTGGTTCGTCTCGCCGCCTAGTGCGCGAGGATCGCGAGCAGCAGCAGAGCCACGATGTTGGTGATCTTGATCATCGGGTTGACGGCGGGGCCGGCCGTATCCTTGTAGGGATCGCCAACGGTGTCGCCGGTGACCGCGGCCTTGTGGGCATCGGAGCCCTTGCCGCCGTAATGGCCGTCCTCGATGTACTTCTTGGCGTTATCCCAGGCGCCGCCGCCCGAGGTCATGGAGATCGCGACGAACAAGCCGGTCACGATCACGCCCAGCAGCATGGCGCCGACGGCGGAGAACGCCGCCGACTTGCCCGCCGCGCCGCCGCCCGCGATCGCGTAGATCACGAAATAGACGACGATCGGCGACAACACCGGCAAGAGCGAGGGGATGATCATTTCCTTGATCGCCGCCTTGGTCAGAAGATCGACCGCCTTGCCGTAGTCGGGCTTGTCGGTGCCCTGCATGATGCCGGGCTTTTCGCGGAACTGACGCCGCACTTCCTCGACGATGGCGCCGGCGGCGCGGCCGACCGCGGTCATGCCCATCGCGCCGAACAGATACGGCAAGAGGCCGCCGAACAACAGGCCGACCACGACGTAGGGGTTGTTCAGCGAGAAGTCGGGCACCACGCCCTGGAAGTACGGAAACTTCGCGGCGTTGCCGATGAAGAATTTGAGGTCTTCATTGTAGGCCGCGAACAGCACCAGAGCGCCGAGACCGGCGGAGCCGATCGCGTAGCCCTTGGTGACCGCCTTGGTGGTGTTGCCGACGGCGTCGAGCGCGTCGGTGGCTTTGCGGACTTCCTTGGGCAGCCCTGCCATTTCGGCAATGCCGCCGGCATTGTCGGTGACCGGGCCGAAGGCGTCGAGCGCCACGATCATGCCGGCCAAAGCCAGCATTGTCGTGGTGGCAATCGCGATGCCGAACAGGCCGGCAAGGCTGTAGGTAACGAGAATGCCGGCGATGATCACCATCGCGGGAGCCGCGGTGGATTCCATCGAGATCGCCAGACCCTGGATCACGTTGGTGCCGTGTCCGGTGACGGAGGCGGCCGCTATCGACTTCACCGGGCGATATTCGGTGCCGGTGTAGTACTCGGTGATCCAGATGATCAGGCCGGTGACAACGAGGCCGACGACGCCGCATTCGAACAGCGCCATGCCGGTGAACTTCACGCCCTCCAGCGGGCCGAAGCCGACCAGCCAGTTGATCACGCCGGCGACGCCGATCAGCGACAGGACGCCGGTGGCGATCAGGCCCTTGTACAGCGCGCCCATGATCGACTGGCTGGCGCCGAGCTTGACGAAGAAGGTGCCGACGATCGAAGTGATGATGCAGATGCCGCCGATGGCGAGCGGCAGCGTCATCATGTTCACCAGCAGCGGCGAGGTCGCGAAGAAGATCGCGGCCAGCACCATGGTGGCGACCGCGGTCACCGCATAGGTCTCGAACAGGTCGGCGGCCATGCCGGCGCAGTCGCCGACATTGTCGCCGACGTTGTCGGCAATGGTCGCGGGGTTGCGCGGATCGTCCTCGGGAATGCCGGCTTCGACCTTGCCGACGAGATCGCCGCCGACGTCGGCGCCCTTGGTGAAGATGCCGCCGCCGAGACGCGCGAAGATCGAGATCAGCGAGGCGCCGAAGCCGAGGGCCACCATCGCATCGACGACGGTGCGGCTGTTGGCCGCAAGACCCAGGAAGTGCGTGAGGTAGGCGAAGTAGATCGTCACGCCGAGCAGCGCGAGACCGGCGACCAGAAGCCCGGTGATCGCGCCGGCCTTGAACGCGAGTTCAAGCCCGCCGGCCAGCGAGATCGTCGCGGCCTGCGCGGTGCGGACGTTGGCGCGCACCGACACGTTCATGCCGATGAAGCCGGCGGCTCCCGATAGGATGGCGCCGACAGCAAAGCCGACCGCCACCAGCATGCCGAGGAAGTAGGCCAGCAGCGCAAAGATCACGATGCCGACGATGCCGATCGTCGTGTATTGGCGGCGCAGATAGGCCTGCGCGCCTTCGCGCACCGCAGCCGCAATCTCCTGCATCCGCGGATTGCCGGCGTCGGCCTTCAAAACCGAAGCCGTCGCCCAGATGGCGTAAACGATGGAAAGCGCCCCGCAGAGCACAATCGCCCATAATGCTGTCATTGAATCTGCCTCAGATTGTGGTCACCCCACGCCCAACACCGCGGGAGCGGCGGGCGCATAAAAAGAAGGCCTTCCCTGCCCAAAAGGGCGGCCTTAAATCGGCGGGACCATGCCAAAATCATATGCCGGGCGCAACGCCGGGCGGGGCCTAAAAGGTCGATTTCGGCAGGTATTATTTCGTTGGAGATGAGGCGTTTCCGGCGGAATTCTAGAAATGGCTGTAGGACAGGCGCGGGAGCGGGACTTCCCTGCCCTGCGCGTCCATAAACTTCGGGGCAGTGTTACCCGCCATAACCGTTCCGATCGGGGTCACCGCCACCCCGGCCAGGCGAGCGGCCCGGGCGAAAGCCTCATACCGATTCTCCGGCATCGCGCACAAGATCTCGTAGTCGTCGCCGGCGGAAACGAGGGTTCCGATGCCGACGGTTCCGCGCACGACCAAGGCGGCCGCCGGCGCAGACAAAGGAATGCCCGGCGCATCGATCGCGGCCGAGACGCCGGAGGCCGCACAGAGCTTGGCGAGATCGCCCGCAAGGCCGTCGGACACATCCATCGACGCGCTGGCGTGATCGCGAATGGCCTGCGCCAGCGCGCTACGCGGTTGCGGCACCCGGTAGCGTCCGACCAGCAGGTCCCTGGCGGCGGGGTCATCAGCCAGTGCCGCGGCGGCCGCGCCGCCCTTCAGGATATCGAGACCGAGCGAGGCGTCGCCAATCGTCCCCGTCACCACCACGCGGTCGCCGGGTTGCGCGCCGAAGCGATGGACCATCCGGCCCGGGGGAACGCGCCCGAACGCCGCGATCGAAATCATCAGGGGGCCAGGCGTGGAGACGGTATCGCCGCCGAGCAGCGGACAGCCATAATGTGCGGCGTCCTCGCCAAGCCCGCGCGCGAACGGCGCGAGCCAGGCATCGTCGGCCTTGCGCAGCGCCAATGTCAGGAGGAAACCGCAAGGCGTTGCGCCCTTGGAGGCGAGATCGGACAGGTTAACCCGCAGCGCCTTGCGCGCGACGGTGTCCGGCGGATCGTCGGGGAGAAAATGCACGCCCTCGACGATGGCGTCCGTCTTCACCACGAGGTCTTCGCCGGTGGCCTTGAGGATCGCGGCATCGTCAACGAGATCGAACGCGCCGGGATCGGTCGCCAGCGGCTTGAAATAGCGCGCGATCAGCGCGTCCTCACCGGATGCACCTGCACCGGGGGCGGTCATGTCAGCCGCCCGCCCGCGAAAACTCGTCGGCGCGGAACTGGCGGGCGATCTGGTCGAGCACCGCGTTCACCATGCCGGTCTCCTCGGCCTCGACGAAGGCGTGCGCGACGTCGACATATTCCGACACCACGACGCGCCCGGGCACGTCCTTGCGGTGCTCCAGTTCGTAGGAACCGGCGCGCAGCACCGCGCGCAAGATGGCGTCGATCCGCTTCAGGGGCCAGCCCTTCGAGAGCGCATCATCGATCAGCGGATCGAGCTTTGCCTGGTCGCGCACTACGCCGGCCACGATATCCTTGAAGAACGCGGCTTCGGCCGGCAGATATGTGTCGCCCTCGACCTCGTTGCCGAGCCAGTGGCTTTCGAACTCGGCGAAGATGTCGTTTATCCCGGCGCCGCCGATGTCCATCTGGTAGAGCGCCTGCACCGCGGCGAGCCGGGCTGCGCCGCGCCGGTTGGCTTTCCGGTCCGGACCCTTGGTTGGCTTGGCTTTCTTGTTCTCCACCATGATCAGGTCCGCGTCAGCCGGCGCTTGATCCGCAGCATGGCCAGTGCCGCGCGTGCGGCGTCGCCGCCCTTGTTGAGCTCGCTGGCGCGCGCCCGCGCCCAGGCCTGCGCCTCGGTATTGACGGTGATGATGCCGTTGCCGAGCGGCAACTTTCGCGCCACCGCGAGGTCCATCAGCGCGCGCGAGGATTCCATCGACACGATTTCGAAATGGATGGTGTCGCCCCGGATCACGCAGCCGAGCGCAATCGCTGCATCGTAGGGTTTGCCGGTGCTTTCGGCCGCATCGAGCGCGATCGCGATCGCCGCCGGAATCTCCAGCGCGCCGGGCACCGTGATGACGTCATGCGTGAGGCCGGCGGCCTTCAGCTCGGCGACCGCGCCTTCCATCAACGCGTCCTGGATGTCGTCATAGAAGCGCGCCTCGACGATCAGCGCGCGCGCGCCGGAAATGTCGGTTTGATCTTTCAAAGGTGCGCGCCGCGCGTCTGCCATCGTTCAATCCGTCTCACTCTGGTACCGGCGCGTTATGTAGTCGCCGCGGGTGGCTAAGCCAAGCACGAACTCGATAGGTCGTCATTCCGGGATGGTCCGAAGGACCAGACCCGGAATCTCGAGATTCCGGGTTCGATGCTGACGCATCGCCCCGGAATGACGGCTACGCCGTCATTTCATTTCCGAAAGCCGCGCGGCGTAGCGCGCCATTAGATCGACCTCGATATTGACCTCGCTGCCCTGCCGCCAGCTGCTCAGCGTGGTGACAGTGAGCGTATGCGGAATGATCAGCACCGAAAAGGCGACGTCTTCGACGGTATTCACCGTCAGCGACACGCCGTCCAGCGTCACGGAACCCTTCGGCGCGATGAAGCGCGCCAGCTCGCGCGTCGTCGAAAGCTCGAACCTGGCCATATCAGGCAGATCGTCGCGCCTGATGATGGTGGCGATCCCGTCGGCATGGCCGGCGACGATGTGGCCGCCGAGTTCGTCGCCGATCTTGAGCGCGCGCTCGAGATTGAGCCTCGTTCCCACGCTCCAGTGCTTGGCGGTGGTCATGCCGAGTGTTTCGGCGGCAGCATCGACGTCGAACCAGGTCCTGCCGACCTCGACGCCCGAGGCGACCACGGTCAGGCAGACGCCGTTGCAGGCGATCGAGGCGCCGTCGGCGATGGTCGCGCGGTCATAGCGGCAGGCGATGCGCAAACGATGCAGCTGGCCCTGCGCCGTTGGCGTCAGGCTGACGATCTCGCCGACATCGGTGACAATCCCTGTAAACATCAAGTGCGCTCGTAGATCGTGAGAGTATCCTTTTGCAGCGTTTCGCTAGCACGGACCTTCAATGCGGGCGACTGCGCGATTGCGGTGAGCGGCAATGCGTCCAGCGCGGCGATTCCGTCGGCGCCGATCGGATCGGGACCGCGCAACAGCCAGACCTCATCGACGAGGCCGGCGGTGACGAAGGACGACGCCACCCGCGCGCCGCCTTCCACGAGCAGGCGCGTGATGCCCTTTTCGGCCAGCGCCTGCAGCACGGCTGCCGGATCGAGCCCAGGCGAGGTTTTTGATGGCGCCAGGCGCATCACCTGCGCGCCCGCGGCCCCGAGCTTCATGGCGGCCGGCGCTTCCGCAAGCTCCGACGCCATTACCCATAGCGGCGTCTCGCGGGCGGAATGAACCAGCCGGCTGCTGCCTTGTATCCGCAAGCGCGAGTCCAGCACCACCCGGACCGGCGAGCGGGCTTCCATGCCCGGCAGGCGGCAGGTCAGGAGCGGATCGTCCGCCAGCACGGTGCCGATACCGACCAGGATGGCGTCGCATTGCGCGCGCAACAGGTGTACCCGCGCCTTGGCGGCTTCGCCCGATATCGCCACCGGCTTGCGGCCGGCCGCGGCGATCTTGTCGTCGGAGGATACCGCGAGCTTGAGGATGACATGCGGACGCTTGTCGCGGACGCGCCGGAAATGCCCGGCATGGTCGCGCGCCGCCTCCGCCGCACCAAGCCCGATATCGACCGTGATGCCGGCGGCGCGCAGCCGGGCATGGCCCTGCCCGGCTACTTCGGGATTGGGATCCCCGATCGCCGAGACCACCCGCGCGATGCCCGCCGCGATGATGGCGTCGGCGCAAGGCGGCGACTTGCCGAAATGCGAGCACGGCTCCAGCGTCACATAGAGCGTGGCGCCCCTCGCCGCGTCGCCTGCGCGCGCCAGCGCCTCCGGCTCGGCATGCGGACGGCCACCTGCTTGCGTCCAGCCGCGGCCGACAATGACGCCGTCCTTGACCACGACCGCGCCGACGGCGGGATTGGGCCAGGTGCGGCCCTGCCCGCGCCGGCCGAGCGTCAGCGCAAGCTGCATGAAGCGCTGGTCGGCGGCCTTGGCGTCCTTTGATTTCTGCGCGTACTGGTCTTCCAGGATGCGGAAGATCATTTGCGTAACAGGGCGATCCGCGCGTCGTCCTCGCCGGACAATTCGCCGAGCACGGTCTCAAAGTCCTTTGCCTCGCGGAAATTGCGGTAGACCGAGGCGAAGCGGACATAGGCGACGTCGTCGAGCTGGCGCAGATGCTCCATCACGATCTCGCCGATCGCCTCCGACGAAATCTCGGCTTCGCCGCCGCTTTCGAGTTCGCGCACGATGGCAGAGACCATCTTCTCGACGCGCTCGGGATCCACCGGGCGCTTGCGCAAGGAGATCTGCACCGAGCGCACCAGCTTGTCGCGGTCGAACGGCACCCTGCGGCCGTTGCGCTTGATGACAGTGAGTTCGCGCAACTGCACACGCTCGAAGGTGGTGAAGCGGAAGTTGCAGGCCACGCACACCCGCCGCCGCCGGATCACGGCAGAGTCCTCGGTCGGACGGGAGTCCTTCACCTGGGTATCGAGACTGTTGCAACTGGGGCAACGCATCCGGCTAAAACCTCTTTACTGATAGATCGGAAAGCGGTCGGTCAGCGCCTTCACCTTTTCCTTGATCGCGGATTCCACCAGCGGCGCCTTGCCGTCCTGCGACTGCGCGATCGCGTTGAGCACCTCGGCGATGAAGCCCGCGACCTGCTTGAATTCGCCGACCCCGAAGCCGCGCGTGGTCGTCGCCGGCGTGCCCAGGCGAAGGCCCGAGGTGACGAACGGCTTTTCCGGGTCGAAGGGGATGCCGTTCTTGTTGCAGGTGATGGCCGCGCGCACCAAAGCCTTTTCCGAGACGTTGCCCTTCAGGCCCTTCGGCCGCAGGTCGACCAGCATCAGATGGTTGTCGGTGCCGCCGGAGACGATGTCGAAACCGTGGCCGCGCATCGCCTCCGCCAGCGCCTTGGCATTCTCGACCACGTTCTTGGCGTAGATCTTGAAGTCGGGGCGCAACGCCTCGCCGAACGCGACAGCCTTGGCCGCGATCACATGCATCAGCGGGCCGCCCTGCAGCCCCGGGAAGATCGCCGAGTTCAGTTTCTTGGCGAGCGCCTCGTCGTTGCAGAGGATCAGGCCGCCGCGCGGGCCGCGCAGCGATTTGTGCGTGGTGGTGGTGGTGACGTGGGCATGCGGCACCGGCGAGGCATGCACGCCGCCGGCGACGAGACCGGCGAAATGCGCCATGTCGACCATCAGATAGGCGCCGACGCTGTCGGCGATCTCGCGGAAGCGCTTGAAGTCCCAGGCGCGCGAATAGGCCGAGCCGCCGGCGATGATCAGCTTCGGCCGCACCTCTTCGGCCTGATTGGCCACCGCATCCATGTCGATGATCTGGTCCTCGCGGCGCACCGTGTAATGCGCGGCCTTGAACCATTTGCCGGACATGTTGACGGGCGAGCCGTGGGTAAGATGGCCGCCGGCGGCGAGATCGAGCCCCATGAAGGTATCGCCGGGCTGCAGCAGCGCCAGGAACACCGCCTGGTTCATCTGGCTGCCGGAGTTCGGCTGCACATTGGCAAAGCCCGCGCCGAACAGCTTTTTGGCGCGCTCGATCGCCAGCGTCTCGGCGACGTCGACCCATTCGCAGCCGCCGTAATAGCGATTGCCCGGATAGCCCTCGGCGTACTTGTTGGTCATCACCGAGCCCTGCGCTTCCAGCACCGCGCGGCTGACGATGTTTTCCGACGCGATCAGCTCGATCTCGTGGCGCTGGCGGCCGAGTTCGCCGCGGATCGCGGCCGCGATCTCGGGATCGGCCTGCTCGAGGGTGGCGGTAAAGAACGAGTCGGGCGCGGAGGCGGTCTTGGCGCTGGTGGCAGACGGAGAGGTCATCGGCGAAATATCTCCACCGCCGCAACCTGTTACGGGCGTTGCGGCCGGTCATGTGTGGCGATCGAAAGCGGCGTTCGGCGAGATACCATATCGGACGGCGACGGCCAAGCACTTGCGGTAGGTCGCTGTTATTTATGCAAGATATGGTGGTGGTACGGGGTGGTTCCAGCCCGGTACCGCCCCCCTCCCCGCCGTCGCCCCGGCCGCCCTTCGGTCGTCATTCCGGGATGGTGCGTTAGCACCAGACCCGGAATCTCGAGATTCCGGGTTCGATGCTTCGCATCGCCCCGGAATGACGATTTCGACAAACATCCGCGATCTCGCGGCGCGATGCGCCCGAGTTTT
>JBGPSI010000042.1:0-29567 GCA_041490045.1 Bradyrhizobium sp. | reverse complement strand
GTGTTCGGCGGCGACGGCGCCAGTTTCGCGGTATCGCCTGACGATCTCGATCGCGCCCGCGAGGCGCTGGCGGCGACCGCGGCCTGGGTCAGGGACGATCTCAATCTGGCGATGCGGGTGGCGCTGGTGCCGGTCGCGGCCTTGCGGGCGCAGGGGCTCGATGTCCGCGTCGCCCGCTTCGGGCCGTCGCCGAATTTGTCCTATGCGATGTTCTCCGGCGGCGGTCTCGGCTGGGCGGACACGGCGATGAAGCGTGGTGAGTTCGCGATCGAAGCCGCGCCGTCGGGAACGCAGCCCGATCTCACGGGATTGTCGTGCCGGTTCGAGGAGATTCCTTCAGCGCGCGGGCTCATCCTCTCGGTGCTGGTGGTGCCCGCGCGGAATGCCGACCCGAGCGCCTTTCGCAAGCTCATCGAGGACGTCATCGCGCTGGTCGAGCGCAGCCCGGATGCGGGGCGCCCAGTGCCTCCGGATGGTCCGCCACTGCGATGGCCGCCGGCCGGCGTCGACTACGAGGCGCGCGCGCGGCGCGGCGGATCGCTGCTCCAGCGGCGCGCCGGCGTGCTCGCGCATACGCTGTTCGTCTATCTCATCATGCGCACCGGCATCAAGGTCGGCGGCTTCGTGCCGAAGGCCTATGTGCGGCAGGTGGTGGAGAATTCCGACTTCCGCAAATATGACGACGGCCTGCGGATGATCCTGGACTGCACGCCGGAGCTGGAGCGCGCGCTGACGCAGCGGCTCGCGCAGGCGGCTTCCGCAGGGACCGTGCGATACGGCCTGCACCGGCAGGATGCGGCGATGATGACCTGCTTCACGCCCTCGGCGCTGCGCAGCGACCATGTGCATTTCATCGACGGCGCCCGCGGCGGCTATGCCTCGGCCGCCACCGCGCTGAAGGCGACGCCGGCTTGAACTAGCGCGCCGACCGCGTCCAGGTCTCGCCGCCGCACAGCGCGCCGACACAGCCCTCGACCTTCAGCGCGTCCGGCCCCGCCACCGAAATGTTGCTGGCATAGCCGTTGCCGTCGTCGGCGTTGTAGATCTGGCCGGACCATTTGTTCGGACCGGACGCGCGCATGCCCATGAACAGCGGCAGCCCGATCATCGGGCGTTTTGCGAGCGCGGGATTTGGGTTTTTGTCGTCGATCTGGGGTTTTCCGGTCGCGGGATTGATGGGGTCCTTGAGCCAGACCACGACCCCGCAAAGGCCTCCGCCGCATTTGCTGACACGCACTTTCGCGTCGCCTGCCTGGGTCAGCCAAATGCCGCTCACCTCGCCGCCGGATTGCGCCCTTGCGGCCGGCGCGGCCAACAGCGCCGCCAGCATGGCAACGACAAAACCAAATCTGCAAGCCATCGGGTCCCCCAAAAAGCAGGCCTGCTTAGCAGCAAATCCGGCGGGTGCAATGCCATATTGGCAACGGTGCACAGCGTTCGCCGGGGCCTCATTCGATGAGCGAATTCGCCGCCCGTGCAGGTGTCGCACCCGCGGCGCGCAGCGATCACCAGGGCAGGCCGCCGAGGTCGATGGTGCCCTGTCGTGGCGCGCGCCGGATTTCGTGGACGTAGGGCGCGATGGCCTCGAAGCGAACCCGCCCTTCCGGCTGTTCGCACCAGATCTCGCCGTCGAACGGCTTGAAACCGCGCCCCATGTAGAACGGCGCGTTGTGCGGTTCGCAGAACAACATGGCGAAATCGGTCGAGCCTTCATCCTTCAGGGTCTGAATGGCGGCATTGAGCGCGACGCTGGCGTATCCCTTGCGCCGGCTGTCCTCGCGGGTCAGCACGCCGCCGATGCCGCCGGCCCGCATCCTGCGTCCGTTCCATTTGACCTCGCGGCGATAGATGCCGACGTGGCAGACGACATCCTCGGCCTCGTTCTGGACCAGCACCCTCAATTCCGCATGGGCGAAAACGATATCGGCCCAGGGCAGCGTCTTGACGATTTCTGGCGGCCAGACCGCATTGTACAGCGGTTTTGCCATCGGCCAGGATGAGTCCCCGTTCAGGATTTCGATTTCGATGCTCATTTTGTCCTCACTTGGCGCGGGGAAAGCGCATACCCCAACCGCCCGACGTTCTGCCAAATTGGGTGTTTAAGACCGATGGAACCTTCTATAAGGGTTCCCGTTAAGCCAACGTCTCCCATCATTGTCGGACATCACCCCATGACCTTTACGCTTCCCAACCTTCCTTACGCCTATGACGCTCTGGCGCCCCATATGTCCAAGGAAACGCTGGAATATCATCACGACAAGCATCACCAGGCTTACGTGACCAACGGAAACAACGCGATCAAGGGGACCGAATTCGAAGGCAAGTCCCTCGAGGAGATCGTGAAGGCTTCGTTCGGCAAGAATCCCGCGGTCTTCAACAATGCCGGCCAGCACTACAACCACCTGCATTTCTGGAACTGGATGAAGCCCAATGGCGGCGGCAGCAAGCTGCCCGGCCGCCTGGAAAAGAAGATCACCGAGGATCTCGGCGGTCTCGAGAAATTCAAGACCGATTTCGCCGCCGCCGGCGTCGGCCAGTTCGGCTCGGGCTGGTGCTGGCTCACGGTGAAGAACGGCAAGCTGGAAATCACCAAGACCGCCAACGGCGAAAGCCCGCTGGTGCATGGCGGCACGCCGATCCTCGGCTGCGACGTCTGGGAGCATTCCTACTACATCGACTATCGCAACCGGCGTCCGGACTATCTGAAGGCGTTCTGCGACCACCTGATCAATTGGGAGTATGTCGATCAGCTGTTCTCGAAGGTCTGAGACTCCTTAAATTTGCGAAATCAGGGCGGTGGCGTCGAGCCGCCGCCCTTTTCGTTGGCGGGGTTGCTCCAGCGATCCTTGCGGGGATCGCGCGCTTGCGGCACAACCGCAATTGCCGGTGGTCCTGTTCTCAAGGGAAAAAGCTTCGGATGAGCTATCTTCTGGTTTTTCTAGGCGGCGGCCTTGGCGCGTCGCTGCGACACACCGTCAATATGATCTTCACGCGCGCTTTCGGGACCGGCTTTCCCTACCACACCTTCTTCATCAACGTGACGGGTTCGACCGTCATGGGCCTGATGGCGGGCTATCTCGCGTTCAAGGGCGAAGCAAGCCAGCACTGGCGGCTGTTCCTGATGACCGGTATTCTCGGCGGCTACACTACCTTCTCGGCGTTCTCGCTCGATACCGCGCTGCTCTACGAGCGGGGCGAAGTCGCTCTCGCCGCGCTTTACGTGGTGGGATCGGTGGCGCTCTCGATCGCGGGCCTGTTCGCCGGTCTCGCGCTGGCTCGCCACTTCACGTAGCGTTTTCGAGCGAAGCCTGTCCTGCACCAGATGCGGGATGCATGCCGGTTCGCGTGAAGGAAACGCGTCAAGACAAAGACCGGCAATCCCGCATGGGCCTCCCCGAGGCGCGCATGGACTTTGTCACGCTTCCGTTTGCATCGACTATCCGGCGCGACTAAGCAGGGTCAGCCCCATTTCGTCCTCGACCCATTGCCTTGTCAGAACTTCCCCTGAAAGACCCGGCGCACGCCGCCGCCGACGGCGAGCCGCGTCCCGGACACATCCGTAAACCGATCGGCTGGTCGATGATCGTGATCGGCGTGCTGGTCGCGGTCAGCGCGGCGCTGGTGTGGCGGCGCGACGGCATCACCGGCGTCACGGAAATCCTGACCCACGATCTCAGCCTGTTCGGCGGCATCCTTCCGCGCGTGCTGGCGGGCTGCCTGCTCGGCGCGTTCATCGCCGAGATCCTGCCGCATGAGAAGGTGTCACGCTCGCTCGGGCCCAAATCGGGATTGAAGGGCCTTTTGATCGGGGCCGCGTTCGGGGCGATCCTGCCCGGCGGGCCGTTCACCGCCTATCCCGTGGCGAGCGCGCTGCTCGCGGTCGGCGCCGATTTCGGCGCCACCATCGCCATGGTGGTGAGCTGGACCCTGATCGGCTACGGCCGGGCGATCGCCTGGGAATTGCCGATCATGGGTACCGATTTCACGCTGTGGCGCATCGTGATTTCGCTGCCGCTGCCGGTGCTGGCCGGCGCGCTTGGCCGCTTTGTCTTTGTCCGGATCTATCCGAAGGGCGCGCCGCAATGAGCGCGGCGCTCGTCATCGACATCATCCTGTGGGGCTCGGTCGCCGCGGTCGGCTTCATCGCGTTCCGGCGCGGCCCGACGGTGCTCAAGGCCTCGCTGCGCGAAGGCACCATGGATTTCATCAATATCGTGCCGCGCATCGCGCTCGGAGTCATCGGCTCCGGCTATATCGCCGCCGTGATCCCGCAGGAGATCATCACCGGCTGGCTGGGGCCGGATTCCGGCTGGCTCGGCGTGCTGACCGCCACCATCGCCGGCGCCGCCACCCCGGGCGGCCCAGTGATCGGCTTTTCCATCGGCGCGGTGGCGCTGAAGGCCGGCGGCGGCCCGCCGCAGGTGATCGCCTATGTCATCGCCTGGGCGCTGTTCGCCTTTCAGCGGCTGCTGCTGTGGGAAATCCCGTTCATGCCGGCCCGCTTCGTCTGGTTCCGCGCCGCGGTGTCGCTGCCGTTCCCGTTCCTGGCCGCCGCCATCGCCATGGCGGTCGGGAAGCCGTAAGGCCCCGAAATCGCGGAAAGCCGCCTCAGTGGACACAAGTAATGTTATAATATAACATCCTTTCATGTCCGGTTCCCACCTCCACAGTCACAGCCACGACCATGCCCACGGGCACGTGCCCGTCCACAGCCATGGGCCGGCCTCGCCCCATCCGGCGCAGGCCGCGCCGTGGTCGATCCTGCGCATGACGGTGGTCTCACGCCTTGCTGCCGCGATCGCGGTTAGCGCCGCGCTGTGGGTCGTGGTGTGGCTGGCGATGAGGTGAGCATGACCGCGCAGATAAAATTCCGCGACGTCACGCTCGGCTACGACCGGCATCCGGCGGTGCATCATCTCGACGGCGAGGTCGCTCCCGGCGCGCTACTCGCGGTGATCGGGCCGAACGGCGCCGGCAAGTCGACGCTGTTTCGCGGCCTGGTCGGCATCCTCAAGCCGCTGGCGGGCTCGATCGCGACCGGCGGCCTCGACGCCAGGGATATCGCCTATCTGCCGCAGACCGCCGATATCGACCGCAGCTTTCCGATCTCGGTGTACGATTTCGTCGGCACCGGCCTGTGGCGCACGACCGGTTTCTTCGGTGGCATGGGTAAGGCCGCGCGCGACAAGATTGCGCACGCGCTCTCAGCCGTCGGCCTCAACGGTTTCGAAAATCGCCCCATCGGCACGCTGTCCGGCGGGCAGATGCAGCGGATGCTGTTCGCGCGGGTGTTGTTGCAGGATGCGCGGCTGATCGTGCTGGACGAGCCCTTCAACGCCATCGACGCCAAGACCTCGGCCGACCTGCTCGATCTGGTCAGGCGCTGGCACGCCGAGAAGCGCACCGTGCTGGCGGCGCTGCACGATATGGAGCTGGTGCGCAGCCATTTCCCCGAAACCCTGCTGCTGGCGCGCGGGCCGGTGGCCTGGGGTTCAACCGCCGAGGTGCTGACCGCCGAAAACCTCAAGGAAGCCCGCCGCATGTGCGAGGCGTTCGACGACTCCGCCGCCGCCTGCGCGGTCCACGATTTGCCGTCGCGGGCCGCCTGATGCTGTACGACGCGCTGATCGCGCCTTTCACCGAATTCGAATTCATGCGCCGGGCGCTCGCCGCCGTGATCGCGCTGGCGCTGGGCGGCGGGCCGATCGGGGTGTTCCTGATGCTGCGGCGGATGAGCCTGGTCGGCGACGCCATGGCGCACGCGATCCTGCCGGGGGCGGCGATCGGCTTCCTGCTGTCGGGCCTCAATCTGTTCGCGATGACGACGGGCGGGCTGATCGCGGGCTTTACGGTGGCGATCCTCGCCGGCGCGGTGGCGCGCTCGACCGAAATGAAGGAGGACGCCTCATTGGCCACCTTCTATCTGGTGTCGCTGGCGCTCGGCGTCACGATCGTTTCGATAAAGGGCACCAATATCGATCTCTTGCACGTGCTGTTCGGCAACATCCTGGCGATGGACGACCCGACGCTGCTGGTGATCGCGGCCAACGCCACCATCACGCTTCTGGTGCTGGCGGTGATCTACCGCCCGCTGGTGATCGAGAGCGTCGATCCCGTCTTTCTGCGCACCGTCAGCCGCGCCGGCGCGCCGTCGCATCTTTTGTTTCTTGCGTTGGTCGTCATCAACCTCGTCAACGGTTTTCAGGCGCTCGGCACGCTGCTGGCGGTGGGGCTGATGATCCTGCCGGCCGGCATCGCGCGGTTCTGGTCGCGCGACATCACCGGCATGATCTGCATCGCGGTCGGAAGCGCCATTCTGTCGGGCTATGCGGGCCTGGTGCTGTCGTTTGAGACAAAAGTGCCGTCCGGCCCCGCGATCATTCTGGTGGCGGCGGGGCTCTATGTCGGCTCGGTCCTGTTCGGCAGCGTCGGCGGCCTGTTCAGGCAGATGTTTCCCGGCCGCCACCTCGAAGCGTAGCGGAAGGCGCGATGCGGCGGTTTCGACTTTGGCTCGTTGGTCTGGCGCTCGCGGCAGCAATGGCTCCGCTGCGCGCGCAGGAGCGCGTCAGCGTCGTCGCCAGCTTTTCCATCCTCGGCGATTTCGTAAGGAATGTCGGCGTCGATCGCGTCAACGTCACCACCCTGGTCGGTCCCGACGGCGACGTGCACGTCTATACGCCGGCGCCGGCCGACGCCAAAAAGATCGCGGACGCGAAACTCCTCATCGTCAACGGCCTCGGGCTGGAGGGCTGGCTGCCGCGGCTGTTGCAATCCTCCGGCGGCAAGGCGCCGATCGTTATCGCTACCTATGGCATCGCGCCACTCAAGGCCGGATCCGATGCCGATCCGCACGCCTGGCAATCGGTCGCCAATGCCAAAATCTATGTCGCCAATATCAGCACCGCGCTTGCCGCCGCCGACCCCGCCGATGCCGAGGTGTTTCGCGAAAATGCCAAAACCTATCTGACAAAGCTCGACGGGCTCGACCGTGAGGTGCGCGAGGCGGTGGCGAAAATCCCGCCGGGCCGCCGCAAGGTGATCTCGACCCATGATGCCTTCGGCTATTTTGCCGCGGCCTACGGCATACAGTTCATCGCGCCATTGGGCGTTTCCACGGAATCCGAGGCCAGCGCCCGCGACATCGCCGGCATCGTCACCCAGATCAAAACGGAAAAAATTCCGGCGGTTTTCCTCGAAAACATCAGCGACCCCCGCCTGATCCGGCGGATCGCGGCCGAGACCGGCGCCCGGGTCGGCGGCACGCTTTACTCCGACAGTCTGACGGGCGAAAAGGGCGCTGCCCCCACTTACATTGAACTGGTCAGGCACAATATAAAGGCCCTGACCAGCGCGCTGGCCGATTAGGGCAGGGGCCCTCCCTGTTGCCGGCGTGGCTCACCAATTACCGCCTGCGGAGATAGTATGTCCGAATTGACCTCCCCAAAAATTCCCGTGACCGTGCTGACCGGCTATCTCGGCGCCGGCAAGACCACGCTTTTGAACCGCATCCTGTCGGAAAACCACGGCAAGAAATACGCCGTGATCGTCAACGAATTCGGCGAGATCGGCATCGACAACGATCTGATCATCGGCGCCGACGAAGAAGTGTTCGAGATGAACAATGGCTGCGTCTGCTGCACCGTGCGCGGCGATCTCGTGCGCATCCTCGAAGGGCTGATGAAGCGCAAGGGCAAGTTCGACGCCATCATCGTCGAGACCACCGGTTTGGCCGATCCTGCGCCGGTGGCGCAAACCTTCTTCGTCGACGAGGACGTGCAGAAGAACGCCCGCCTCGACGCGGTCGTGACGGTGGCCGACGCGAAATGGCTGAGCGACCGGCTGAAGGACGCTCCTGAAGCCAAGAACCAGATCGCGTTTGCCGACGTCATCGTGCTCAACAAGACCGATCTCGTGAGCAAGGCCGAACTCGCCGAGGTCGAGGCCCGGATCCGCGCCATCAACCCTTACGCCAAATTGCACCGCACCGAGCGCTGCCAGGTGGCGCTGGCCGACGTGTTGGAGCGCGGCGCCTTCGATCTCGACCGCATCCTTGAGATTGAGCCTGAATTCCTCGAGGCGGGCGACGATCACGACCATGACCATCACCACGACCACGATCACCATCATCATGATCACGGTAACGGCCATGGCCTGAAGCACTACCACGACGAGGACATGCAATCGCTGTCGCTGCGGTCGGACAAGCCGCTCGACGCGACCAAATTCATGCCCTGGCTGCAGAACCTGGTCGCCAGCGAAGGCCAGAAGATCCTGCGCTCGAAGGGCATCCTGGCCTTCAGCGACGACGACGACCGCTACGTCTTCCAGGGCGTGCACATGATGCTGGAAGGCGATCACCAGCGCGCCTGGAAGGAGGGTGAGCCGCGCGAAAGCCGTCTGGTCTTCATCGGCCGCGAATTGCCCGAGCAGACCATCCGGGACGGCTTCGAGCGCTGTATCACCACGTGATGACGCAGTTCGATCCGGGCGCAAATTCCGCCTCCATCGCGTCGGTCACCGACCGGGTCCGCCCGGTCAAGATCGGCGCGCCCGTCATCGCCGTGCACTTTCTCGGCGACAGCGCCGCCTTTGTCGGCGCCGAGGAAAACGTCTTTGTCGTGAGCATGCAGGGCGAGGTGACGCCGGCCGCGGTCCATGGCGGGGGTATCCTGTGCGCGGTGTCCGACGGCGCGCGCCTCGTCATCGGCGGCGATGACGGAAAGGTCGTTTCGCTCGATGCCAAGGGCGAAGTGACGCTGCTGGCGACCGATGCAAAGCGGCGCTGGATCGACAATGTCGCTGTTCATCCCGACGGCGCCTTCGCGTGGTCGGCCGGCAAGACCGCCTTTGTCCGCAGCGGCAAGGCGGAAGAAAAATCCTTCGACACGCCGTCGACGGTCGGCGGGCTCGCCTTTGCGCCCAAGGGCCTGCGGCTCGCCATCGCGCACTACAACGGCGTGAGCCTGTGGTTTCCGAACATGGCGGCGAGCCCTGAATTTCTGGAGTGGGCAGGCTCGCATCTGGCCGTCACCTTCAGCCCCGACAACAAGTTTCTCGTTACGGCAATGCATGAGCCGGCGCTGCACGGCTGGCGGCTGGCAGACTCCAGGCACATGCGCATGACCGGTTATCCCGGCCGCGTCCGCTCGATGTCGTGGAGCGCCGGCGGCAAGGCGCTCGCAACCTCCGGCGCCGACACCGTGATCCTGTGGCCGTTCGGCAGCAAGGACGGCCCGATGGGCAAGGAGCCGGCGATGCTGGCGCCGCTGCAGGCGCGCGTTTCCGCGGTCGCCTGCCATCCGAAGCAGGATATCCTGGCGGCGGGCTACAGCGACGGCACCATCCTGATGGTGCGGATGGCCGACGGCGCGGAAATCCTGGTGCGCAAGAACGGCGGCGCCCAGGTCGCGGGGCTGGCGTGGAACGCCAAGGGCACGCAGCTTGCCTTCGCCGCGGAAGACGGCGATGCGGGCCTGCTCGAGCTTTAGACGGCTTCGTTCGCTGTTCTCGGGGGAACAATGGGCATCCGCGCCCGTTGATCCCCGCGAGGAAAGCGCGGTGAACTACATGGCTGTGGACGACAGGAAACGCACTCTGCTTAAAGACCTGGTGCTTGCGGCCTTAATGGTCGCGGCGGGGCTGGCGATATCCGGCATGGCGCTGACCGAGCTTCGTGCCGCTCACACCGCCGAGCTGGCGCAGGCAACCCAGCCGTTGCAATCCTCTCCGCCCGCCGACCAGGACAAGACGCCGCCTGCGGAATCGAAACCCGGCGGCGAGCGCCCGACCACGCCGGCGCCCGAGCCGGCGCATCCCGACGACCAGGCACAGAAGGAAGGCGCCAAGCCGATGCTGCCGCAGGCACCGGCCGAAAAAATGGCGCCGCCGATCCAGCAGAAATAGCGTCGTCATTCGAGCGCGCTTGCAGGCGCAGGCCGAGGCGATGTGACGGCGGCATGACCGTTCCTCGCTACGATGTGATCCGCGCTGCCGTTTTTAAAGCCTCGCCTGCATTCAGCCGCTGCTCCATAATCCCTCATCGCGCGCCAGCGCTCTCGACAGATGAGGCCCGCCATGAAAATCGACGACGTCAGGCGAACCGCTTATTCGATGCCGCTGACCAACCCGGCGTTTCCGCCGGGACCTTACCGCTTCTTCAACCGCGAATATTTCGTCATCACCTATCGCACCGATCCGGAGGCGCTGGCCGCGGTGGTGCCCGAGCCGCTCGAAGTCACCGAGCCGGTCGTCAAATACGAATTCATCCGCATGCCCGATTCGACCGGCTTCGGCGACTACACCGAAACCGGGCAGGTGATCCCGGTTCGCTTCAACGGCGAGGAGGGCGCCTATACGCATGCAATGTATCTCGACGACGAAGGGCCGATCGCCGGCGGCCGCGAGCTCTGGGGATTTCCCAAGAAATTGGCGAGACCGAAGATTGAAGTCGAGAGCGATGTGCTGGTTGGAACGCTGCATTACGGCTCGGTGCACTGCGCCTCCGCCACCATGGGCTACAAGCACCACCCCGCCGATCATGACGCCGTGCTCAAAAGCATGAAGGCGCCGAATTTTATCCTGAAGATCATCCCTCATGTCGATGGCAGTCCCCGGATTTGCGAGCTGGTGCGTTTCTCGCTCCAAGACATCACCTTGAAAGAGTCCTGGACCGGCCCCGCCGCCCTCGGCCTGTTCCCGCACGCGCTTTGCGATGTAGCAAAACTGCCGGTGCGCGAGGTGGTGTCCGCTCTGCATTTCAAGGCGGATCTGACGCTCGGGCTGGGGACGGTGGCGTTCGATTATTTGAAGAAGTGAAGGTGGTCATTCCGGGGCGCGCGTAAGCGCGAGCCCGGAATCCAAAACCACGATCGGGAGTATGGATTCCGGGGCTGCGCCAAGTGGCGCATCCTGGAATGACGAGGGGGACCGGTTCGCCCGGTCGCTTCGCTCTACCGCACCAGCACGTTCTTGAACTGCCAGGGATCTGACGTGTCGATGTCCTCGGGAAACAGTCCCGGCCGGTCGGTCAGCGGCGTCCAGTCGGTGTAAAGACCCTTCACCGGGCCGAGATAGGGCGTCTGGATTTCGAGGCAGCGGCGGAAATCCATCTCGTCGGCCTCGACGATCCCGGCGGTCGGATTTTCCAGCGCCCAGACCATGCCGGCGAGCACGGCGGACGACACCTGCATGCCGGTGGCGTTCTGGTACGGGCAAATCCGCCGCGTTTCCTCGATCGAGAGCTGCGAGCCGTACCAATAGGCGTTCTTGCCGTGGCCGTAGAGCAGTACGCCGAGCTCGTCGATGCCGTCCTCGATCTCGTTCTCGTCCAGGATGTGCCATTTCGGCTGCATCCGCCCCGTCGCGCCGAACATCTCGTGCAGCGACAGCACGGCGTCGTTGGCTGGGTGATAGGCGTAGTGGCAGGTCGGGCGGTAGATCACGTTGCCGCCGTCGCGCACCGTGAAATAATCCGCGATCGAGATCGACTCGTTGTGGGTGACGAGAAAGCCGTATTGCGCGCCCGGCGTCGGGCACCAGGAGCGCACGCGCGTGTTCGCGCCGGGCTGCAGCAGGTAGATCGCGGCACCGCAGCCGTCATGGTGGGTGCGGCCGTTGTCCGGCATCCATTGCTCGTGGGTGCCCCAGCCGAGCTCGGCCGGCTGCATGCCTTCGGACACGAAGCCTTCCACCGACCAGGTGTTGACGAACACGTCCATCGGCTTCGGCTTTTTGGAGCGCTGGGTGTCGCGTTCGGCGATGTGGATGCCCTTGACGCCGAGCTTGTGGGCGAGCTGGCCCCAGCCCTCGCGGCTCTTCGGCTCGTTGAACGGCGTGTTGGTGTCGCGGGCGATGTCGAGCAGCGCCTGCTTGACGAACCACGACACCATGCCGGGATTGGCGCCGCAGGTGGAGACCGCGGTGGTGCCGCCCGGGCTGTTGCGCTTGGCCGCCAGCAGGGTCTCGCGCAGCGCGTAATTGGAGCGCTTTTCGGTGCCGATATTCTTGTCGAAATAGAAGCCGAGCCACGGCTCCACGACGGTGTCGATATAGAGCGCGCCGATCTCGCGGCACATGGTCATGATATCGACCGAGGAGGTGTCGACCGACAGGTTGACGCAAAAGCCCTGGCCGCCGCCGGCGGTGAGCAGCGGCACCAGCACTTCGCGGTAATTGTCCCTGGTGATCGCCTGCTTGATGAAGCGTACGCCGTGCTGCTTGGCCAGCTCGCCGTCCTCATGTGGATCGATGATGACGAAGCGCGATTTGTCGTAGGCGAAATGCCGCTCGATCAGCGGCAGGGTGCCTTTGCCGATCGAACCGAAGCCGATCATGACGATGGGACCGGAAATTTTCGCGTGGATGGGCGCGGGCGGGCTCATGAATATGTCTCCGAAAATGGGGATGCGGTTGGCGCGAACGGGATCAGGCGGTGCGCCGCTTCGCGGTGACTTCGATCTCGATCTTCATCTCGGGCTTGTAGAGCCCGGCGACGACCAGGATTGTGGCGGCCGGGCGGATCTCGCCGAGAACCTCGCCGCAGACCGCGAAATGGGCGTCCGCGTCTTTGGGATCGGTGATGTAATAGGTCGCGCGGACGATATCGGCCATCGCGAAACCGCCTTCTTTCAGGGCGGCCTCGATGGTCTTGAAGCAGTTCCGTGACTGGGTCGTGACATCGGGCGGCATCATCATGGTCGCGTAATCGTAGCCGGTGGTGCCGGCGACGAAGGCGAAATCACCATCGATCACGGCGCGGCTGTAGCCGGCGGCCTTCTCGAACGGGGAGCCGGTAGAAATGAGACGGCGTGGCATCAGGACCTCGACTTTAAGGATTTCGGGCGGTTTACGGGCTTTTTGCCGGGGCGCGCAACCTCTCGCTATATCACTGCGGGCGCTGTGTCACGTTGGGAGGCGTCGGCGTCGCCGAGCCCCATCGGCGCGCGAAGATGTCCCGGACGACCATGACCGCGATCATGATCACGAGGATCGTGGTGATGGTCCGGCCGCGCGGGTTGGGGGCGTCGCGTGTGGTGGACTGGTTGGCTGCCATGACATTGGGCAATCAGGCGGCATACCGGACCGGCCGCGCCGCCCTGGCGCGGCGAGCCTTATCCGGAGTCTTGGTTCCCGGCACCGATGCGCCGGCCGGCGCGATCATCCCGCGGGCGCCGTCGAGGACGCCTTCGCGCAGCTCGAGAGCGAGCAGGCGGTCGCGCTCGAACGGGCCGGGCAGCGACAGCTCGCCGGTCTTCAGCGCGGAGAAGCCGAAGCGGGTGTAATAGGGCGCGTCTCCCAGCAGGATCACGGCGCCGTGGCCGGCCGCCCTGGCGACCGCCAGCGCGTGACGCACCAGCGCCGCGCCGACGCCGAACTCGCGGCAGGAGGGATCGACCGCCAGCGGGCCCAACACCAGCGCCGGCACGCCGCCGGCGCTGACGTGCCACAACCGCAGCGTCCCGATCAGCCGGTATTTCGGCCCATCCTGGCGCACAGCCGAGAAGGCGAGGCCTTCGGCGGGAGCGCGTCCGTCGCGCAGGCGCTGGCAGGTGCGCAGATGGCGGTTTTCGCCAAAGCAGGCGTCGAGCAGCGCCTCGCGGGCGACGACGTCCGAGGCACGCTCCGCTCGGATCGCGAACGGAGCGGCGTCGGGGGTGAGGGCAATCCGGGTCTTGCGCAAGGCAGTCATGGCACGTCAGTCCCCGCTTCCCGGCGGCAGCAAGCCGCGCGGGAGCGTTGTCGGTAGTTTGCATATGAAGGGAGGGGAGCCGGCGGACCGGCTCCCGGGTTATCCTGGCCTCACTGAGGCTGCGTCAGATGTGGTAGGTCCGCAGCGGCGGGAAGCCGTTGAAGGCTACCGACGAGTAGGTCGACGTATAGGCGCCGGTGCCCTCGATCAGCAGCTTGTCGCCGATCTCGAGCGTCACCGGCAGCGGGTACGGCATCTTCTCGTACAGCACGTCGGCGGAGTCGCAGGTCGGCCCCGCGAGCACGCACGGCGTCATCTCCGCCCCGTCATGCGGGGTGCGGATGGCGTAGCGGATCGACTCGTCCATGGTCTCGGCGAGGCCGCCGAACTTGCCGATGTCGAGATAGACCCAGCGCACCTCGTCCTCGTCGCTCTTCTTGGAGATCAGAACGACTTCGGTCTCGATGATGCCGGCATTGCCGACCATGCCGCGTCCCGGCTCGATGATGGTCTCCGGGATCTGGTTGCCGAAATGCTTGCGCAGCGCGCGGAAGATCGACCGGCCGTACTGCACGACCGGCGGCACGTCCTTGAGGTACTTGGTCGGAAATCCGCCGCCCATGTTGACCATGGACAGGTTGATGCCGCGCTCGGCGCAGTCACGGAACACGGTCGAGGCCATCGCCAGCGCGCGGTCCCACGCCTTCACCTTGCGCTGCTGCGAGCCGACGTGGAACGAGATGCCGTAGGGCTCCAGCCCAAGCCGCTTGGCGAGGTCGAGCACGTCGACCGCCATCTCCGGATCGCAGCCGAACTTGCGCGACAGCGGCCATTCGGCACCGGCGCAGTCGTAGAGGATACGGCAGAACACCTTGGCGCCGGGGGCGGCGCGGGCGATCTTCTCGACCTCGGCGCTGCAATCGACTGAAAACAGGCGAATCCCGAGCGCGAAGGCGCGCGCGATGTCACGCTCCTTCTTGATCGTGTTGCCATAGGAGACCCGCTCCGGCGACGCGCCGGCGGCCAGCGCCATCTCGATCTCGGCGACCGAGGCGCAGTCGAAGCACGAGCCCATCGAAGCCAAGAGCGACAGCACTTCCGGCGCCGGGTTGGCCTTCACCGCGTAAAACACGCGGCTGTCCGGCAGCGCCTTGGCGAAGCTCTGGTAGTTGTCGCGCACGACTTCGAGGTCGACGACGAGGCACGGCTCGACGTCCTGGCCCTCGTTACGGCGGTTGCGCAGGAATTCCTGAATGCGTTCGGTCATAGCACCCTCCCAAACGTCCCAGCGACGGGAACGTTCAAAAATGATCTCGGATAAGAGCGCTCTGGCCACATCGCGCGATGGAGGCGCAACGAAGCCAAAAAACTCAAACCGAATTGTGCTGCCGTGGATTGGTTGGGAAGGATCCCGCCCGCACACCTGGCAATGAAGGACAAGCCTCTTCGGTATTCGCGCCGGCTGGTGGAGAGCCGGCAGAGACCAAAAAAGCCCGATCCGTCGTTGCTTTAAGTCGCGTCCCCCGTTGAGAACGAGGTGCGCCGGTTCGCCTCCGGCTGCCAGTCACGGTTGCAAGGAGCGAAGAGACCTTCAACGGCATCTCTTGAGAGAGGTGCTGGCCGATCAAGTCTTGTGACTTTCTAGAAGTCTCGGACTTAAGCGACCCTCGGTTCTTCGTCCCTTGGCGGCTGTCCGGCCTCTTGTCCGGATACCTACCGACTGACACACGACCACAGGCACGTGCGAAATTGGGCAAGACCGGAAATAAGCGTTTTGACTCTGCTTCGCAAGATTTTTTTTAGGCTGTGGGGAAATTTCCCTAACAGCTGCTTTCACTGTTGCCACGGGAGCGCGCTCGCGGCTTCGAAAGTGAACGGATGTTAAGCTTCGCTAACGAAGCGTAAGCATTTGATGCAGGCAGCGCAGCGCTTTCCTGCTCGTGAGCTGCTTACGCGCGCTTCGTGAACGGCTCGACGCGCTGGGCGGCGCGGATGAACGCAGCCATCACGAAGACGCCGAGCGCGAACAGCACGGCCTGCAGGATGTGCGCGCCGGTGTCGTCGAGACCGAACAGGATCGCCAGCGCCCAGCCGCCGGCGAACGCCGCGCCGAACACTTCGGCGCCGATCAGGATCGCCGCGGAGATGACGGTGATGACGCTGGGCCAGATGATCTGGCGGGGCGCGGTGGAAGTGGGCTGCAAGCTCATGGATCGGGGTCCTGTTGTGGGCCGCAATCTCTATGAAAAGGCCCGCTCTATCAAGCGTAAAAGGCCCAAAAAAGCCCCACCGCGTGATATAGATTCCTCGATCAATTTGCCATGAAAACGGGAATCGCGATGTCGGAAATCCAGCAAACGACGGCCGCCGCGCCGGCTCAGGCAAACCCGCTTTTGAAGGCGTGGCAGACGCCGTTCGAGACGCCGCCCTTCGCCGAGATCAGGCCGGAACATTTCCTCTCCGCCTTCGAGCAGGCCTTCGCCGATCACGCCGCCGAGATCGCCGCCATCGAGCACGACCCGGCGACGCCGGACTTCGCCAACACCATCACCGCGCTGGAGCGCTCCGGCAAACTGCTCTCCAGGGTGGCGGCGGTGTTCTACGATTTAGTGGGGGCGCACTCCAATCCGGCGTTGCTCGAGATCGACAAGGAGGTGTCCTTGCGGATGGCGCGGCACTGGAACCCGATCATGATGAACGCGGTGCTGTTCGGCCGGATCGCGATGCTGCACGACAACCGCGCCAGCCTCACTTTGACCGGCGAGGAGCGGCGGCTGCTGGAGCGCACCTATACCCGCTTCCACCGCGCCGGCGCCGGCCTCGGCGAGGCGGCGAAGGAGCGGATGGCCGAGATCAACGAGCGGCTGGCCCATCTCGGCACCGCCTTCAGCCACCATCTGCTGGGCGACGAGCAGGACTGGTTCATGGAACTGGAGGAGGCCGATTGCGCCGGCCTTCCCGACAGTTTTGTCGCCGCCGCCCGGGCCGCCGCCGGCGAGCGCGGCATGGCCGGCAAGGCGATCGTGACGCTGTCGCGCTCCTCGGTCGAGCCGTTCCTGAAGAGCTCGCCCCGGCGCGAACTGCGCGAGAAGGTCTATAAAGCCTTCACCGCGCGCGGCGACAACGGCAACGCCAACGACAACAACGAGACCATCCTGGAGATCCTCAAGCTGCGCGAGGAGAGCGCGAAGCTCCTGGGCTTTGAGACCTTCGCCGCCTACCGGCTGGAGGATTCGATGGCCAAGACGCCGGAAGCCGTCCGCGGCCTGCTGGAGCGGGTCTGGAAGCCGGCACGAGCCCGGGCGCTGCGGGACCGCGACGACCTGCAGGCGCTGGTCACGGAGGAGGGCGGCAACTTTGCCCTCGCAGCGTGGGACTGGCGCTATTACGCCGAGAAGCTGCGGCAACGCCGGGCCAATTTCGACGATGCCGCGATCAAGCCGTATCTCGCGCTCGATCACATGATCGAGGCGGCCTTCGACTGCGCCACCCGCCTGTTCGGCGTCACCTTCGCCGAGCGCAAGGATGTCCCGGTCTGGCACCCGGACGTGCGGGTCTGGGAGGTCAGGGACAGCGCCGGCCGCCACAAGGCGCTTTTTTACGGCGACTATTTTGCCCGGCCCTCGAAGCGTTCGGGCGCCTGGATGACGTCGCTGCGCGACCAGCAGAAGCTCGACGGCGACGTCGCGCCGCTGGTCATCAATGTCTGCAATTTCCCCAAGGGCGCCGACGGCGAGCCCTCGCTGCTGTCGCCGGACGACGCGCGCACGCTGTTCCACGAATTCGGCCACGGCCTGCACGGCATGCTGTCGGACGTGACCTATCCGTCGCTGTCGGGCACCTCTGTCTTCACTGATTTCGTAGAGCTGCCCTCGCAGCTCTACGAGCACTGGCAGGAGCAGCCGCAGGTGCTCAGGCAGTTTGCCCGGCACTACCAGACCGGCGAACCCTTGCCGGACGACCTGCTGAAGCGCTTCATCGCCGCGCGCAAATTCAACCAGGGTTTTGCCACGGTGGAGTTCGTCTCCTCGGCGCTGGTCGATCTCGAATTCCACACCCAGCCGGCTTCCGCGATCTCCGATGTGCGGGCGTTCGAGCGCCAGGAACTGGAGAAGATCGGCATGCCCGCGGAAATCTCGCTGCGGCACCGGCCGACCCAGTTCGGCCATATCTTCTCCGGCGATCACTACGCATCGGGCTATTACAGCTACATGTGGTCGGAGGTGATGGACGCCGACGCGTTCGGCGCCTTCGAGGAGGCCGGCGATATCTTCGATCCGGCGACCGCCAAGCGCCTGCACGACGACATCTATTCCTCCGGCGGCTCGCGCGATCCCGAAGACGCCTATGTCGCGTTTCGCGGCCGGGAGCCGGAGCCCGACGCGCTGTTGCGCCGGCGTGGCTTGCTCGAAACGCCCGAGGCCGCCTGAGGTGGCGTTTGGCCGGGCCGTCTCAGCCCGGCCAGAAGCCGCGGATCAGCGGCATGAAGAAGATCGCCAGATTGATCGCAAAGCCGAGGCTCCACAGGATCGAGCGCAGCGTCGGCCGGTCGCCCAGATAGGTGAAGACATAGGCGATCCGCACGATCAGGAACAGCACCGCCAGTTCGTCGATCAGCCGTTGCGGACCGGCGCGGAATTCCGCCAGCAAAACTGCGACGGCGAAGAACGGAAAGGCCTCGATGCCATTCTGATGCGCGCCCAGCGCGCGTGCGCGGAGGGGGTCGGCATAGAAGTCCGGATCGCGCGGCCTGGAGTTGTCGAAACGGCGAAATCCGATCCATTTCACGGATCCGATCGTCAGCAGATAGAGCATCAGCGTTCCGAAAACGCACCATTCGGCGATCGTCATGGCTTCCCTCGACCCGCGTTTGGGGATGACAGTACCGAAAGGGCCATTATCTTGACAAGGATAGCCCAACACGCCAAGCCACAGCGATCATGACAGCGATTGTTCCCGTCGAGAAAGCAAAACCTTCGGCCGCCGAGATCAGGCCGGAGCGCGTCGGCGTGCTCTTGGTCAATCTCGGCACCCCTGATACAGCGGACGCCAGGGGCGTGCGGGTCTATCTCAGGGAATTCCTGTCCGATCCCCGGGTGATCGAGGACCAGGGGCTGAAATGGAAACTGGTGCTGAACGGCATCATCCTGCTCGTCCGTCCCCGCCGCAAGGCGCGCGACTACCTGAAGATCTGGAACAGCGAGAAGAACGAATCTCCGCTCAAGACCATTACCCGCGCGCAGTCGGACAAGCTCGCTCGCAGCATCGCCGACCACGACCACATCGAGGTGGACTGGGCGATGCGTTACGGCAACCCGTCGATCCGCGCGGGGATCGATGCGTTGGTCGCGCGGGGCTGCGATCGCCTGCTGGTGGTGCCGCTCTATCCGCAATATTCGGCCGCGACGTCTGCGACCGTCTGCGACGAAGTATTCCGCGTGCTTGCCGGCATGCGCGCGCAGCCGACCCTGCGGGTGACCCCGCCTTATTACGATGACCCCGATTACATCGAGGCGCTGGCGGTCTCGATATCAACGCATCTTGCGACCCTGTCGTTCGCGCCGGAGCTGATCGTGGCCTCGTTCCACGGCATGCCGCAGGAATATGTCGACAAGGGCGATCCCTACCAGGCGCAATGCATCGCCACGACCGACGCGCTGCGCCGGCGCATGGGGCTGGATGCGTCGAAACTGCTTTTGACCTTCCAGTCGCGCTTCGGCTTCGATGAGTGGCTGAAACCCTACACCGACAAGACCATGGAGCGGCTGGCGAAGGAAGGCGTGCGCCGCATCGCCGTCGTAACCCCCGGCTTCTCCGCCGATTGCCTGGAAACGCTGGAAGAGATCGCGCAGGAAAATGCCGAGATATTCAAGCACAATGGCGGCGAGCAATTTTCCTTCATCCCATGCCTGAACGACAGCGAGCCCGGCATGGACGTCATCCGCCAGTTGGTGCTGCGCGAGCTTCAGGGCTGGATTTAACGTTAACGACGCGGGGTTTTCCGCCGCAATTCAGTCGCCATGCATCTGGCGGCCGGCAAACCCGCCCTTACCTGTATTTGAAAAGCGCGGACTGAACCGGCGTGGCCGGTGTGCAGACAAACAAGCGTGCGCCCGGGCGCGTTTCGTGCCGGGCATTGGAGGGTTCATGACCGGGTTTGACGTTTTCGCCATCGCGCTGGTGCTGCTGGTTATCTTCACGCTGTTGGCCGGCATCAAGACGGTGCCGCAGGGCTACGACTGGACCATCGAGCGGTTCGGTAAATACACCCGCACTTTGGCGCCGGGGCTGAACATCATCGTCCCCTATTTCGACCGCGTCGGCCGCAAGATGAACATGATGGAGCAGGTGATCAACATTCCGGAGCAGGAGGTGATCACCAAGGACAACGCCACCGTGACGGTGGACGGCGTCGCCTTCTTCCAGGTGTTCGACGCCGCGAAGGCGAGCTACGAGGTTTCCAATCTCAATCAGGCCATCATCGTTCTCACCATGACCAATATCCGCTCGGTGATGGGCGCGATGGACCTCGACCAGGTGCTGTCGCATCGCGACGAGATCAACGAGCGGCTGTTGCGCGTGGTCGACGCGGCGGTGTCGCCCTGGGGGCTCAAGGTCAACCGTATCGAGATCAAGGATATCGTGCCGCCCGCCGACCTCGTGGAAGCGATGGGACGGCAGATGAAGGCCGAGCGCGTCAAGCGCGCCGACATCCTGCAGGCCGAGGGCCAGCGGCAATCGGAAATCCTCCGCGCCGAGGGCGCCAAGCAGGGCCAGATCCTGCAGGCCGAAGGCCGCAAGGAGGCGGCGTTCCGCGACGCCGAGGCGCGCGAGCGTTCCGCCGAAGCCGAGGCCAAGGCGACGCAGATGGTCTCGGAGGCGATTGCCAAGGGAGACGTCGCCGCGCTGAACTATTTCATCGCCGACAAATACATCAAGGCGTTCGGCCAGCTCGCTGACTCGCCGAACCAGAAGATCATCATGCTGCCGATCGAGGCGATGAGCATCCTGGGATCGCTCGCCGGCATCGGCGAGATTGCGAAAGCGACATTCGGGGAAAGTGCCATGTCGGCGCAGGCCGCCGCGCGCCGCTCCTCGGTGCCGCCGGCGGGTCCTAGCCCGCCGCCGGTGGCGCCGCGAACATCATGAGCATGATCCGGAAAAGTGGATACCGGTTTTCAGAAAAGATCATGCTCCAGAATGAGAAAGTCGATCCATGAGCGAGATGTTTTCCACGCTGGGCACCTGGAACTGGCTGATTTTCGGCATCCTGCTGATGGCGTTGGAATTGCTGGCCCCCGGGGTATTCCTGTTCTGGCTCGGGCTCGCCGCGCTATTGGTCGGGCTGTTGTCGTTCGCGATCAATCCATCCTGGCAGACCCAGATCCTGATGTTTGCGATCTTCGCCGCCTGCGCGGTGCCGCTGTGGCGGCGCATCGCGCTTTCCGGCAAGGCCGCGAGCGCGAGCAATCCGTTCCTCAACAAGCGTGCGGATGCGCTGGTGGGACGGGTGTTCACGCTGGAAAAGCCGATCATCGACGGCTCGGGCACGGTGCGGATCGACGACACGGTCTGGCGTGTCGCCGGCCCCGATGCCCCGGCCGGCAGCCGGGTTAGAATCGTGCAGGCCGACGGCGCCAGCCTGACGGTGGCGGTGGCCTGATTTTGGTTCGCTTCTCCTCGCAAGAGCGGGGCGAGGGGAAGCAGTATCCGATATCGCGACAACGATCCGTTGCCTGGCTAGCGCTTGCTCCACCCCTCTGCAAAGCGATGCAGTGGCAGGAAGGTTTCGTTCAATTCCTTGCCGAGCGCCGTCAGCCCATACCCGCCGGCCGGGAGAAGCTCGATAAAGTCCGCCTCCCGCAGCTCCGACAGCCGCGCCTGCAGCACCGTGGGCGAGGCCTCGTCGCAGGCGGCGCGCAGCGCGCGCGACGTCAGCGGCCCTCCACGCAGTTCCCACAGGATCCGCAGGGACCAGCGCCGGCCCAGGAGGTCGAGCAGCACCATGATCGGCCGGCCAGTCCTGGAGCCGCGCACACCGCGTTGTTGCCCGGCTTTCTTCACGGCTGAGGCTGGTTTCGGCATCGGAATCTCCCTTGCGGCCTGCTACGGATAATGTAGCATAGCGCTATGTTTATTGTAGCACGGGAGTCCGTCATGTCACGTATTGCACCGCTGCAGCCGCCTTACGATCCGGAGATCCAGGGACAATTCGACCGCATCATGCGCGGCGCGCGGCCGCTGATGCTGTTTCGCGTCGTCGCCAGCCATGCGCGAGCCTGGGAGAAATTCCGCGCCGGCAGCCTGCTGGACAAGGGGCCGCTCTCCTTGCGTGAACGCGAGATCGTCATCGACCGCACCTGCGCGCTGACGCGGTGCGAATATGAATGGGGAGTCCACGTCGCGGCGTTTGCGGCCGCCGCGCATCTCACCGACGAGCAGGTCCTCGCCACGGTGCTGGGCGGCGCTGACGCGCCGTGCTGGTCGCAAAGCGAACAGGCCCTGATCGCGGTGGTCGATGCGCTGCATCACCGTGCAACGATGAGCGAGGCCGAATTCGCCGCGCTGTCGGCGCATTACGACGATGCGAAGATCTTCGAAATCATCCTGCTCTGCGGCTTCTATCGTACCGTGTCGTATCTGGCGAACGGACTGGATTTGCCGCTGGAGGAAAACGCGGCGCGGTTTCCGAAGGCGGCGGCTACAAATTAGGTCGTCATTCCGGGATGCGCTTCTTGGCGCAGGCCCGGAATCCATACTCCCGATAGTGGTTATGGATTCCGGGCTCGCGTCTTCGACGCGCCCCGGAATGACGGAGGGTTACGCCACGCCCGCGCGCAGCACGTCGTGCACGTGCACGATGCCGACCGGCTTCTTGCCTTCGGCGACGATCAGCACCGACACCGCGGGCCGCGAGGAATCAACGCTCTCCCGCATGATTTCACTGGCGAGCATGCCGGGGGCGATCGTCTTGGGATTTTTCGTCATCACCTCGTCGACGAGGGCCGTCATCAAATCGGGCCGCATGTGACGGCGCAGATCGCCGTCGGTGATGATGCCGGCGATATCGCCGGCCTTGTCCACGATACAGACGCAACCGAATCCCTTGGCCGACATTTCTACCAGCGCGTCCGACATTTTGGTGCCGAGCGGCTTCAGCGGAATCGCCTCACCGGTATGCATGATGTCGCGGACGAACTTCAGCATCGCGCCCAGCTTGCCGCCGGGATGGAAATTGGCGAATTCCAGCGCGGTGAAGCCGCGGCCCTCGAGCAGCGCGATCGCGAGCGCGTCGCCGATCGCGGCCTGCATCAGCGACGAGGTAGTCGGCGCCAGATTGTGCGGACAGGCCTCGCGCGCCTTCGGCAGTTCCAGCACGATCTGCGCGGCTTCGCCGAGCGGTGAGCCCGCATTGGAAGTCACGGCAATCATCGGGATCGCAAAACGCCTGGAATAGTTGACGAGGTTCTTCATCTCCGGCTGCTCGCCGGACCACGACAGCGCGATGATGACATCGTCGGCTGTGATCATGCCGAGATCGCCATGGCTGGCCTCGGCGGCGTGCACGAAGAAGGCCGGGGTGCCGGTGGAGGCGAGCGTGGCGGCGATCTTGCGCGCCACATGGCCCGACTTGCCGAGCCCGGTGACGATGACGCGGCCCTTGGCGTCGCGGATGGTGTCGACGGCGCTGGCAAAGGCGGGCCCGAGCGTGCCCTGCAGGGCCGCGGCGATTGCGCTGACGCCGCTGATCCCGGCATCGAGTGTACGCAAGGCCGACTGCACGGCGGCGTCTGTCCCGGATGATTGTGCCATCAGCGGTTTCGAATTGGCCATGTCTGGTTCCGAAGGGGGCGGGGCTTTGCCGCGCGGGCCTCTCCTTAGCACGGCCGATTTGGCGATGCGACGCGGGTTGCGGTTCTCAACGGGTCATTAACCATAATTGTTTTAACTCCATTAACGACGTTTTCCGCGCCCGCGTGGAACCCGATCGCCAAGCGTATGAATTCGTTGGGGTAATTTTCATCGTGATGTCGGGTTCGGGTCCAGCAAGGGGCCGCCGCAGGCGCGTGCAGCTTTTACGCGCGCTCTTGCCATGCCTTGCGCTGATCGCCTGCGACGGGAGCCCGGCGCAGGCCCAGACGGTCACACCGGACCTGTTTCGCCCCGAGCGCGACGGGTTTGTCCGGCCGCAGGATTCGCCGCTGCGCAGGGTGAGCGACAACACTCCCGGCGCCGCCGATCCTGCCGATCCCGATGCCAAGCTTCGCGACAAGGACAAGCCCGCGCCCTCGCGGATCGGTCAGATCCCGACCTACGGCCTGCCCGCCGCCAACGGCGCCTCGGGCACCGGTTTCGATTCCCTCAATCGCACCCGCAAGAAGCCCGCGCTCTATCCCGGCCAGCCCAAGCCGAAGCCATCAGCCGGTCCCGGCAGCCCGGCACCGGCGTCTTCGTCAGCGTTGCCGATCTCGAACGGTCGGATCCGGCTGTCGATTCCGCCCTCGGAGACCGCCAACAAGACGCCGCTCCCGCCCGCGATGGCCGGCACGGTGGTGGGCCAGCCGCCGCGCAAGCGGCTGAAGATCGACGACGATCCGTTCGGTGCGGTCGGCGACTACGCCGGCAGCTTTCTGATCAAGTCGGCGGTCGAACTTTCCGGCGGCTACGATACCAATCCCGGCCGCGCCTTCGTGCCCAAGGGCTCGCCGTTCTATGTCATCGCGCCGGAATTTCTCGCCGTCTCCGACTGGGATCGTCACGCGCTCGTCGCCGATTTGCGGGGATCGTTCACCGGCTATGGCAACACCTTTCCGCCGCCGGCCGACGGCACCATCTCCTCGGTGCCGACCGATCTCGACCGGCCGGATTTCACCGGCCATGTCGATGGCCGTCTCGACGTCACCCGTGACACCCGCCTGACCGGGGAGGCCCGCCTGCGGGTTTCCACCGACAATCCCGGCAGCCCGAACATCCAGGCGGGCCTCGCCAAATACCCGATCTATACGACGCTCGGCGGCACCGTCGGCATCGACCAGAGTTTCAATCGGCTGGATCTTGCCGCCGGCGGCACCGTCGACCGCACCGTCTATGCCAACTCGAAACTCACCGACGGCGAGGTCACCAGCAATGACGACCGCAACTTCAACCAATATGGCGGGTTGGGACGGGTCAGCTACGATCTGCTGCCGGGCCTGAAACCGTTTGCCGAGATCGAGGGCGACAGCCGCATCCACGACCTCACCTTCGACCGCTCCGGCTTCCAGCGCGATTCGAGCGGTGGCTATGCCAAGGCCGGCACCACGTTCGAATTCACGCGCCTGCTGACCGGCGACATCTCGGTCGGCTACGCCATGCGCGACTATGTCGATCCGCGCCTGAACCGGCTGCAGGGCCTGTTGACCTCGGCCTCGCTGACCTGGACGGCGACGCCTCTGACCACGGCAAAATTCTATTCCACCACCTCGATCGACGAGACCACCGTGCCCGGCGTCTCCGGCGTGCTGACGCACACCTATACGTTCGAGGTCGACCATGATTTCCGGCGCTGGCTCACGGCGATCGGAAAATTCACCTACGGCACCTACGACTATCAGGGCGACGGCCGGTCCGACAAAACCTACTCGCTCGAGGGCGACGTGATCTACAAGATGACCAGCAACCTCTGGCTCAAGGGCACGCTGCGGCGCGATATCCTCGACTCCAACATCCCCCTGGCAAGCTCGGCCTCGACGGTGGTGATGGTGGGGGTGAGGTTGCAGAATTGATCTTCCGTTAGCTACCTTCCCGAATGCGGCCGGCGCAGGGGCTGGAACCGGGTCCGGTTTCGTGCGTTGTTCGGGGTTATGGCAGGACGCTGAATGGCGCGGAAAATCACACCACAGCGCAATCTGTTCGAGAGCGAGCGCAGATTCCGGCTGCTGGTCGAAGGGGTTACCGATTACGCCATTTATATGCTGGACCCCAGTGGCATCATAGCCAACTGGAATGCCGGCGCCAGGCGCATCAAGGGTTACGAAGCCGCCGAGGTCGTCGGCCGGCACTTCGAGATGCTTTATCCGCCCGAAGATCGCGAGGCTGGAATGCCGGCCCGTTCCCTGCAAACCGCGCGCGAGAACGGCAGGTTCGAGGCCGAAGGCTGGCGCCTGCGCAAGGATGGCACGAAATTCCTCGCCTCCGTCGTCATCGATGCGATCTACGAAGACGGCGCACTCATCGGCTTTGCCAAGATTACGCGCGATATCACCGAGCGGGCCAGCGCCCAGGCGGCGCTCCACGCAAGCGAAAGGCAATTCCGTCTGCTGGTCTCCGGCGTGACCGATTATGCGCTCTACATGCTCGATCCGAACGGGATCGTCACCAACTGGAATATCGGCGGGCAGCGCATCAAGGGTTACCTTCCCGAGGAAATCATCGGTCAGCATTTTTCCCGCTTCTACTCCGAGGCGGACCAGGCGGCCGGCCGGCCGGCGCGCGCCTTGCAACTGGCGCGGGAGCATGGCCGCTACGAAGAGGAAGGCTGGCGGGTCCGCAAGGACGGCACCTTCTTCTGGGCAAGCGTCGTGATCGATGCGATTCGCGACGACAACAACAACATTCTCGGCTTCGCCAAGATCACCCGCGATATTTCCGAACGCCGTGAGGCCCAGCAGAATCTGGAAAAAATTCAGCGCCAGCTCGCCGAATCGCAAAAGCTCGACGCCCTCGGCCAGCTGACCGGCGGAGTCGCGCACGATTTCAATAATCTGCTTATGATCATCACCGGCAACGTCCACATCCTGAAAAGGCTCGCCGGCAACGATGCCAAGGGCCAGCGGGCCGTCCAGGCCATCGAAAAGGCCTCTCAGCACGGCGCATCGCTGACGCGCCAGCTGCTTACCTTCGCCCGCAGGCAGAGCGTCAGTCCGCAAACGGTCGATCTCTCCGAGCGCATTCATTCGCTGAGGGACGTCCTCGACACCGGCCTCGGCGGTGTGGTGCAGATTCTCATCCATGTCGATGCCGACGTCTGGCCGTTGACCGTCGATCCCGGGGAATTCGAGGCGGCGCTGGTCAACCTCGTCGTCAACGCGCGCGACGCCATGCCCGGCGGCGGAACGGTCACGATCCGGGCAAGCAACACCCGTCTCGATGACGATGCGCGGGCCGGCGATTTCGTCGCCATTCAGGTCGAGGATTCCGGCACCGGCATCCCTCCCGATGTCGTCGCCAAGGTGTTCGATCCGTTCTTCACGACCAAGCCCGTCGGCAAGGGGACGGGTCTCGGCCTTTCACAGGTACATGGTTTCGCGCATCAGGCCGGGGGCACGGTGACGGTGGAAAGCGAGCTCGGAAAAGGAACGATTCTGACCATCTATCTGCCGCGCAGCACGCCGGAAACCGCATCCGGCTCCGTCGAGCCGGGCTCGGTCGGCAGCGGCACCGTGCTGCTGGTCGAGGACAATCCCGACGTCGCAAACGCCAGTGCCGGCCTGCTCGAACAGCTCGGCTATTCCGTCCGCTGGGTCGCGGACGCGGAATCCGCGCTTTCCGCGCTCGATCGCGGGTCCATCGACCTCGTCTTCAGCGATATCGTGATGTCCGGAAAAATGGACGGCCTAGGGCTGGCGCGTGCCATCAAGCAGAAGCATCCCGCGCTGCCGATCCTGCTGACCACCGGCTATAGCGACGCGCTGCAGGGCGTCCGCGGCGACTTTCCGATCCTTCGAAAGCCATACCAGCTGCACGAATTGAGCCGCGCGCTTTCGCGGTTGTCGGCGGGGTGAGGCTTCCAGCCCGCGAGGCGGGGTTGCCTACCGCGGCAAATTCGTCGTCCCCATCAGGAACTGATCGATCGAGCGCGCGCAGAGGCGGCCTTCGCGGATCGCCCAGACCACCAGCGACTGGCCGCGGCGCATGTCGCCGGCGGAGAACACGTTGGGGCGCGAGGTCTGATAGTCGGCCGTATTGGCCCGCACGTTGCCGCGCGGGTCGAGGTCGACGCCGAGCGTCTTCAACAGGCCCTCATGCACCGGATGCACGAAGCCCATGGCGAGCAGCACCAATTCGGCGTCGAGTTCGAATTCGGTCCCGGCGATGGGCTTGAACTTGTCGTCGACATGCACGCAATGCAGCTTTGCCACCTTGCCGTTGTCGCCGGAGAAGTGCTGCGTCAGCACGGCGTAGTCGCGTCTGGCGCCCTCGGCCTGGCTCGAGGAGGTCCGCATCTTCAGCGGCCAGTTCGGCCACGTCACGCCCTTGTTCTCATGCTCGGGCGGCGCCGGCATGATTTCCAGCTGCGTCACCGACCTGGCGCCCTGCCGGAACGACGTGCCGATGCAGTCGGATCCGGTATCGCCGCCGCCGATCACCACCACATGCTTGCCGCCGGCGAGAATGTCCGGCACGCCGCCGAGCGGTTCGTTGCCGACGCGGCGGTTCTGCTGCGGCAGGAAATCCATCGCGAAGTGAATGCCGGCGAGATCGCGGCCCGGGATCGGCAAATCGCGCGGGGCTTCCGCGCCGCCGGTCAACGCCAGCGCGTCATATTCGTTGAGCATCTCGCGCGGGTCGATCGCGCCTTGCGCGCTGCCCCCGACATGGGCGCCGTAGTGGAACGTGACGCCTTCCGCTTCCATCTGCGCCAGCCGGCGGTCGATGACGTGCTTCTCCATCTTGAAATCGGGAATGCCGTAACGCAAGAGGCCACCGGCCTTGGCGAACTTCTCAAATACATGCACGTCGTGCCCGGCGCGCGCGAGCTGCTGCGCGCAAGCCAGGCCTGCCGGGCCGGAGCCAATGATCGCGACCTTCTTGCCGGTCTTGTGGGCTGATATTTCCGGCTTGAGCCAGCCGTTTTCCCAGGCGCGGTCGACGATCGCGCATTCGATGGTCTTGATGGTGACGGGATTGTCGTCGATGTTGAGCGTGCAGGAGGCTTCGCAGGGCGCCGGGCAGATGCGCCCCGTGAACTCCGGGAAATTGTTGGTCGAATGCAAATTGCGCGAGGCTTCTTCCCAGTTGCCCTGGTAGACCAGATCGTTGAAGTCCGGGATCTGGTTGTTGACCGGGCAGCCCGGCGTGCCCGGCTGAACCGAGCCGGTGCCGTGGCAATAGGGAATGCCGCAGTTCATGCAGCGCGCGGCCTGGTCGCGGGTGTCTTTCTCGCTAAGGGGAATGACGAACTCGCGATAGTGCTTCACGCGCTCGGCGACCGGCGCGTACTTGCGGTCGTGCCGCTCGATCTCCAGAAATCCCGTAATCTTGCCCATTAAAGAACCTTACGCCCCTGCAGCTTCTGCTTCGTCTTTCCCGTCACCCCGAGCCGCTCGCGCGCCTCAACAGGTGAACTGTTGCTCCCAGGCCCCTGTCGTCATTGCGAGGAGCGAAGCGACGAAGCAATCCATGACAGCCGCATCAAGACTATGGATTGCTTCGCTGCGCTCGCAATGACGGTTTGGGACCCCTTGTCGTATCACGCCCCGATCGCGATTTTCGGCTCGGCGTCGGCGTTTGCCTTCAATTCCCGCAGCGCGCGGCGGTATTCCACCGGCATCACCTTGCGGAATTTCGGCAAATACGCCTTCCAGTCGGCGAGAATATCGGCGGCGCGCTTCGATCCCGTCAGCTTGGCGTGGCGGGTGATCAGGATGTGCAGCCGCTCGATATCGGACTCCAGGAGGTTGGCGAACACGTCGACCCGGCCATGGGCCTCGAGATCGCCCGAGGAGTGATAGGCGTTCTCGTTGATCATCTCTTCCGAGAGCACCGGCTCGAGTTCGACCATCGCCATGTTGCAGAGTTTGCCGAAGTCGCCGGTCTGGTCGAGAACATAGGCTACCCCGCCGGACATGCCGGCCGCGAAGTTGCGCCCGGTCTTGCCGAGCACCACGACGATGCCGCC
>JBGPSI010000041.1:0-29650 GCA_041490045.1 Bradyrhizobium sp. | reverse complement strand
TTGCTGGCGAGTTCCTTGAGCGCGGCTTCCGGTTGCGCCGTTGGGCGTTGCTGCACGCCGGTGTGGTCGATGCCGGTCGCCACCACCGAGACGCGGATGATGCCTTCCAGGCTTTCGTCGAAAGTGGCGCCGACGATGATGTTGGCGTCCTGGTCGACTTCCTCGCGGATGCGGGTAGCGGCCTCGTCCACCTCGTAGAGCGTGAGGTCCTTGCCGCCGGTGATCGAGATCAGCAGGCCGCGGGCGCCCTTCATGGAGGCGTCGTCGATCAGCGGATTGGCGATCGCCGCTTCGGCGGCGGTGAGCGCGCGCTTTTCGCCGGAGGCTTCGCCGGTGCCCATCATCGCCTTGCCCATCTCCTTCATCACCGCACGCACGTCGGCGAAGTCGAGATTGATCAGGCCTTCCTTGACCATCAGGTCGGTGATGCAGGCGACGCCCGAATAGAGCACCTGGTCGGCCATCGCGAAGGCGTCGGCGAAGGTGGTCTTTTCGTTGGCGACCCGGAACAGGTTCTGGTTCGGGATAATCAGGAGCGTGTCGACCACCTTGTGCAGCTCGGCGATGCCGGATTCGGCGGTGCGCATGCGGCGCTGGCCTTCGAAGTGGAAGGGTTTGGTCACAACGCCAACCGTCAGGATGCCCATGTCGCGGGCGGTCTTGGCGATCACGGGGGCCGCGCCGGTGCCGGTGCCGCCGCCCATGCCGGCGGTGACGAACACCATATTGGCGCCGGAGAGATGGTCGCGGATTTCATCCAGGACTTCCTGGGCCGCGGCCGCGCCGACGTCCGGCTGCGAACCGGCCCCCAGACCCTGGGTGACCTGGGTGCCCATCTGGATGATGCGCTGCGCCTTGGACATCGTGAGCGCCTGCGCGTCGGTATTGGCGACGACGAAATCGACCCCCTGCAGTCCGGCTGTGATCATGTTGTTGACGGCGTTGCCGCCGGCTCCACCAACGCCGAACACAGTAATACGCGGCTTCAGTTCGCTGATGTCGGGGGGAGTAAGATTGAGTGCCATGGTTGCCTCTCGATTAAGCGCGCGTTGGTTCGCCCCGGCCGACGGCCGCGGGGGTTGGTGAAAGTCGAAGAGTGGTGCGGAAAAGTTTCATCAGAAGCCCTCGCGAAGCCATCGTCCGACCTTTCCGAAATAGCCGTCAGTCCCTGTCCTGAGCTGCCGCGTATGCCGCGGTTCGACATGTTCGAGATGAGCGTATTGCGGATAGACCAGGAGACCCGAGGGAACCGCGAAGGACGCGCTCTTCGCCTCGTTGGGCAGGCGGCCGAAGCCGAGCGGGCGGCCGATCCGCACCGGCCGGCCGAGGATCTGGGTCGCGAGTTCGGGAAAGCCGGTGAGCTGGGAAGCGCCGCCGCTCAAGACGACCCGCGCCTTTGGCTCTGCGGCAAAGGGGGAATCCGCGAGGCGGTCCCTGACCATTTCAAATATCTCCTCGGCGCGGTGCCGAACGATGTTCGCAATTGTGGCGCGGGACACGATCTGCGGAACATCCTGCTCGCTGTCGCCGGCGGTCGGCACCGACATCAACTCGCGCGTGTCCGACCCGCCGGTCAGCACGGTGCCATATAACGTCTTGATTCGCTCGGCATCCGCAATGCATGCGGAAAGGCCGCGGGCAAGATCCATCGTGATGTGTTGCCCGCCGACCGCAAATCCGGACGCATGCACGAAGCGCCCGCCGGAATAGGTGGCGATCGTGGTGGTTCCCGCCCCCATCTCGACCACGGCAGCGCCGAGATCGGCCTCGTCGTCGGTCAGGACCGACAGGCCTGCGACATAAGGACTCGCCGCCATGGCCTCGACGTTGAGATGGCAGCGCTCGACCACCAGCATCAGGTTCTTGGCCACCGTGGCGTCCGATGTGACGACGTTCATGTCGACGCCGAACTGCCGGGCCACCATGCCGCGGGGATCGCGGACGCCCTTGACGCCGTCGAGGGCGTAGCCGACCGGCAGCGCATGCAGCACGGTGCGGCCCGGGCCGGTGGCGTGGCGCATGCCGGCCGAAGTGATGCGGGAGACGTCGGCGTCGGTGACCGCGCCGCCCTTGATGTCGGCCGCCGCCTCGACCAGCTGGCCCTGCAGCCGGCCGCCCGATACCGACAGCAGCACAGACTCGACGCGGACCTTGGCCATGCGCTCGGCCAGCGCCACCGCCTGGCGCACCGCTTGTTCGCATTCGGCGAGGTCGACCACCGCGCCGGCCTTCATGCCGCGCGACTGGATCTGGCTGTATCCGATCAGTTCGACGGCATGGGTCCGTCCGCGCAGCGCCTCGTTCGGCGGGCACGGCTTCAGCCGCGCGATCATGCAGGCGATCTTGCTGGTGCCGATATCGAGGGAAGCCACCAGCGCGGTGCGCTTCTGCGGCATCGGGCGCGTCTTCGGCGTCTGGTTTCGATCAAGGCCGGTCATGCGTCACCGGCTTTCTTCTTCTGCTGCTGCTTCTTGAACAGTTCTTCGCGGGCCTTGGCCGCATCATCGGACAATTGCACCGTCAGGCGATCCGGCAACCGCATGTCGATGGCGACGATGTCGCGCGAGAACAGCCTGTCGTCCTTGTCGAGCTTGCTGAGGCTCGCCAGTGCGTTGCCGACGTCGCTTTCCGGCAGCCTGATATCGAGCCCGTCCTTGAGCCGCAGGTTCCAGCGCCGCTCCCCGACGAAGATCGCGGCCTTGGTCACCGCGTGCACCTGCGGATAGCGCGCCAGCAGCGCCAGGAAGTCCCTGGCATGGGTCTCGGCGCCCTTGCCGACCACCAGCGGCAGCGAGACAAAGCGGCGCGACAGATAGGGTTCGAGCACCGTGCCGTCATCCGATATCACCGAAAGCCGGCCATCCTGCTGCCACAGCGCGAAGGCCTGGCGCTCGACGATGTCGATCTGGAGCTGGCCGGGATAGAGCTTGAGCACGGTGGCGTCGGCGATCCAGGGATTGGCTTTCAGCCTGTCGCGCACCGCGGCGGCGTCGAGGAACAACAGCGAGGAGCGGCCGTTGACGCCGCCGCTCGCGAGCACTTCGTCCTGGGTCAGTTGCTTGCGGCCGTTGATGGCGACCGTAGTGATACGGAATCCGGCCGAATTGGCCAGCGCATTGCGGGTGTCGCTCAGTGCCGAAATGAATTCATCGAGGTGGCCGCCCTTGACGATACCGAAGGCGGCGCTGCCCACGAGCAGCAATACGGTCAAGCCGACGCCGGCGCGGCTCGGCAGATAACGCTCGACGGCAGCGATCAGCCGGTGCGGCGGCTCGCGCTCGATCAACGGTTTGGTGACGGCGCGCTTCCGCGTCAGCCGCTCGCGCAACAAGATGACCGCGCCGATGGCGGCGGCCTTCAGGTCAGTTTGGGGCCCCTGCGATCTCCGCGATCGAGCGAGGCGTCCTGCACCATCCATTGCACGAGCTCGTCAAAGTTATGCCCGCAAACGCTTGCGAGTTCTGGCACACGTGACGTCTCGGTCATGCCGGGCTTTTCGGGTTCGGCCTCAAGGCAGAAGAGGCCACCTATTCCCTCGATGCGGTCGTCGAAGCGGAAAATCCGCAACAGCTCACGCCCCGGCAGCCAAGCGCCACATGCGCCGCCAGCGTTAACCTTCGGACTTCCTGGTAAACAAAGTGTAAATCGGGGTGAGGCAGAGCGTGATTTGATCCGCCTTCTGAGTAGTTTGCCTCGAATTCGTAAAGTTTTACCAATCAGCGAGGCCGGCCGCCCCGGCTTCGCCCGGGAGGGTCAAAAAAGCTACTTTTGCGTGCGTTTTTCTGCAAGCGCGATCTGACCGTGCAAAAAATCGGCGAATTCGATTCCGTGGGCCTTGAGCGCCTTGGGATAAAGCGAGGCCTTGGTCAGACCCGGCAGGGTGTTGGTTTCGAGAAAGATCGGGCCCTTGTCAGAGATGATGAAATCGGTCCGGGAGTAGCCGCCGCATGACAGGGCTTTGTGCGCACTCAGGGCCTGATCCATGATTTGCGCGTTTACGTCGGGGGCGAACCGGGCGGGACAGATTTCCTGCGTCGCCTTGGCGATATACTTGGCCTCATAGTCGAACGCGCCTTCCGCCGGAATGATCTCCACCGGCGGCAGCGCGATCAGCGAGCCATCCAGTTGCTCCAGCACGCCGCAAGTCGCCTCCTGACCTGCGATGAACGGTTCGATGACATATTCCTCAGTCCTGGCGGCATTGCGGACGGCGACGAGATCCTGCTTCGCGTTGACAAAGATCAGCCCGTAGCTGGAGCCGTCGCGCGCGGGCTTTGCAATCAGCCTGCCGTATTCGGCAAACGCCGCGTCCAGATCTTCCAGCGCAATGCCGGCCGGCGCCTTCACTCCCGCGATCTCGGCAAAGCGCTTGGCGGCGATCTTGTCGAAGGCGAGATGCGACGAGGCCGAGCCGGAACCGGTAAAGGGAATCCCGCGCAGCTCGCACATGGCCTGCAGCTCGCCGTTCTCCGCGGTGCCGCCGTGCAGGCCGAGCACCAGCAGGCGGTCCTCGCCCTTCGCTTTGTCGAGCGCGTGTTCGATGCTGCCGAGGCTGGGCGTGCCGGGCCTGAACGGATCCTCGAACGGCCGCGAATGCTTCAAAAGCACCGCGGAGGAAGTTTCATGTACGGTGTCGTCGACATCCCAGAACCACAGATCGGCGTCCGGTAACGCCGAATGCAGCGCCTGGGCCGACGCCACCGACACCAGGCGCTCCTTGTTCGTCCCGCCGAAAAGAATGGTGATCCGCATCAGTCCCGCTCGATCCCGATCCGCTTGATTTCCCAGTGTAGCTCAATTCCGGATTTTTCCTTCACCCGTGCGCGCACCGTCTCGCCCAGGGTTTCGATGTCGTGGCCGGTCGCATTGCCGGTATTGATCAGGAAATTGCAGTGCATTTCCGACACCTGCGCGCCGCCGACGCGCAAGCCCCGGCAGCCTGCGGCATCGATCAGCTTCCAGGCGCTCTGGCCGGGCGGATTCTGGAAGGTCGAGCCGCCGGTCTTTTCCCGGATCGGCTGCGCGGTCTCGCGGTGGTTCTGCACCTCGTTCATCCGCGCGCGGATCGCCTCCGGCGCGGCAATCGTCCCGCGAAAGCGCGCCGAGGTAAAGATGACCGAGGGGTCAACGCCGCTACCCCGGTAGACGAACTTCATCTCCGCGTTGGTAAAAGTGTGCTTGCTGCCGTCGCGGCCGATGCCGGTCGCCTCGATCAGGACGTCTTTTGTCTCTCCGCCGTTGGCGCCGGCGTTCATCCGCAACGCGCCGCCGATCGTGCCGGGAATGCCGAAGAGGAATTCCAGCCCGCTGATATCAGCAGCAGCCGCCGTCTCCGCCACGCGCTTGTCGAGCGCGGCGGCGCCGGCGCTGACGATGCCATCTTGCGCGCTGGCCTCGCCGAAGCCGCGCGGCGACAGGCGGATCACCACGCCCGGCAGGCCGCCGTCGCGCACGATCAAATTGGAGCCGACACCGACGACAGTGACCGGCAACTCGCCCGGCAGGTGTTTGAGGAAATAGGCGAGATCGTCTTCATCCGACGGCGTGAACAACACCTGCGCCGGGCCGCCGACCCGAAACCAGGTCAGCTCCGCGAGCGGCTGGTTCGCCAGCAGCCGCCCGCGCAGCCGAGGCATCGCGGCTTTGAGATCGGGCGTGATGTCGGGAAAGGCCACCTTTACCCCAGCGCCTTCAATTCGCCCGGCAGCGCATAGGCCCATTGCGTGATGTTGCCGGCGCCGAGACAGACAACGAGATCGCCGCGGCTGGCGATGCCGCGGATCACGCCGGCGAGATCGGCCGAGTTCTGCAACGGGATCACCTCGCGATGGCCGTGCGCGCGCAGGCCGAGCACGAAATGATCGCGGTCGATGCCGGGAATCGGCGCCTCGCCCGCCGGATAGACTTCGGCGACCACCACCGTGTCGGCGTCATTGAAGCAGGTGCAGAATTCCTCGAACAGCGATTGCAGGCGCGTGAAGCGATGCGGCTGCACCACCGCGATGATCTTGCCGTTGGTGGATTCCCGCGCCGCTTTCAAGACCGCCGCGATCTCGACGGGATGATGGCCGTAATCGTCGATGACGGTTACGCCGTTCCACTCGCCGGTTCGGGTAAAACGCCGCTTCACGCCGCCGAAGCCGGCGATCGCCTTGCGGATCACGTCGTCGGCGAGCCCCAGTTCATGCGCCACCGCGATCGCCGCCGTGGCGTTGAGCGCATTGTGCCGTCCCGGCATCGGCAGATGCAGATCGGCAATCTCATGCGCGACATCGGTCTTGCGGTCGCGGAAGGCGACCGTGAAATTCGATCCGCCGCCCATCGGTGTGAGATCGACCAGCCGCGCGTCGGCTTGGGGATTTTCGCCATAGGTGACGATGCGGCGATCCTCGATCTTGCCGACCAGCGTCTGCACCACAGGATGGTCGATGCACATCACCGCAAAACCGTAGAACGGCACGTTCTCGACGAAATTGCGGAACGCCTCCTGCACGGCCTCGAAGGTCCCAAAATGATCGAGATGCTCGGGGTCGACATTGGTGACGATGGCGACATCGGCCGGCAGTTTCAGGAATGTGCCGTCGCTCTCGTCGGCTTCCACCACCATCCAGTCGCCGGCCCCGAGCCGGGCATTGGTGCCGTAGGCATTGATGATGCCGCCATTGATCACGGTCGGATCGAGATCGCCGGCATCGAGCAGGGCCGCGACCATCGAGGTCGTGGTGGTCTTGCCATGGGTACCGGCGATGGCGACGCAGCTTTTCAGCCGCATCAGCTCGGCGAGCATTTCGGCGCGGCGCACCACCGGAATGCGCTGGGCGCGCGCCGCCATCAATTCGGGATTGTCGCGCTTGATTGCGGTCGACACCACGAGCACGTCGGCGCCGTCGACGTTCTCGGCCTTGTGACCGACGCTGATCTTGATGCCCTTGTCGCGCAGCCGGGTGACATTGGCGCCCTCGGAGGCGTCGGAGCCCTGCACGGTGTAGCCGAGATTGCACAAGACCTCGGCGATGCCGCTCATGCCGATCCCGCCGATCCCGACGAAGTGGATGGGTCCGATCTCGCGCGGCAGTCTCATGGTTGCATCCGTATGTTCTCGTTATGCCGGGCATAAACGCGAAGCGCGTCCTGACGCCTGACGTCCCGGGCATCGCCGAATCTCACCCAATTCATGCAAGACGTGGATGACCGGGACAAGCCCGGCCATGACGCTAAATTTTCTAAATCCAGACCATTTGGCCTAGATTCCGGCGACTTTCATCACCAGATCGGCCAGCCGCTCGGCGGCGTCCAGCCGGCCGGCGCTGCGGGCGGCGGTGGCCATCGCGACGAGCCTTGCCGGCTCGGCGGCGAGGGCCGAGATTTCCGCCGCCAGCCGGACGGGGGTGAAATCGGCCTGCGCGATCCGAAGCGCGCCATTGACCTGCGCCAGCACGCCGGCATTGGCGAACTGGTCCTGGTCGATCGCGCCGGGCAACGGCACCAGGATCGAAGGCCGGCCGATCGCGGCAAGCTCCGCCACCGTGCCGGCGCCGGAGCGCGACACCACCAGATGATTGGACGCCAGGCGCGCCGGGAGATCGCTGAAGAACGGCGCCAGTTCGGCATTGATCTTGAGGCGGTCATAGACCGCGCGCACCCGTGCCATGTCCTCTTCGCGGACCTGCTGGGTGAGGACCAGCCGGTGCCACAGCGCCGGCTCCAGCCGCTCGATCGCGCCCGGCACGCTGTCGGCCATCACGCGGGCGCCCTGGCTGCCGCCGACCACGAGCAGCCGGAAGGCTCCCGCCGGTTCGGGCGCGGCATATTTCACCGCGGCCGCCGCCAGCACCGCCGGGCGCATCGGCGTGCCGACCGTGGTGGTCTTGCCCGCGAGCGCCGGATCGCGGTCGAGCACGCCCGGCAGCGAAGTCGCGATCGCGCTGACGCGGCCGGAGAGAAAGCGGTTGGCGCGGCCGAGCACGGCGTTGGCCTCATGAATGATGCCGGGCACGCCGAGCAGCTTTGCCGCCAGCAGTGGCGGCAGCGTCGGATAACCGCCGAAGCCGACCACGGCCGCGGGCTTCAGCCGCCGCATCAGATTGAGCGAAACCGCGGTGCCGGCGGCGAGCATCAGCCCGGTCTGGGCCAGCGACCACGGCGTGCGGCTGCGCACGGTCGCGCTCGGCACCACGTCGATCGTGTCCTTGGAAAACAATCCGCTGTAGCGCAGCGCGCGGGAGTCAGTTGCAAGCCGCACGCGAAAACCGCGCCGGATCAGTTCCACGCCGAGCGCCTCGGCGGGAAACAGATGGCCGCCGGTGCCGCCCGCGGCCAGCAGGATGAGGGGGGAAGTGGTCATGACTTCAGATAGCCGACGGCGCGGCGTTAGTCATCAGCGGATGATCCACCAGGGCAGACCCTTTGGGCACGCACTCATTCAACCATCAGGCGTAGCTGCGCACCGCGTTGGCGTCACCGATCGATTCCATCTCGGTACGCGGCCGTTGCCGGGTCAGCGCCAGCATCATGCCGACGCCATACGCCAGGGAGACCATCGACGAGCCGCCATAGGAGATGAACGGCAGCGTCATGCCCTTGGCCGGGATGAGTTGCAGATTGACCGACATGTTGATCGCGGCCTGCACGCCGAACAGGATCGCAAGCCCGGAGGCCGCGAACCGCGCGAACATGTCCTCGGTCGCATAGGCGCGCGACAGCGCGCGGATCACGATGAAGGCGAACAGCGCCAGCAGCGCGAGACACAGGATGATGCCGAACTCCTCCGCCGCCACCGCGAACACGAAATCGGTGTGGCTGTCCGGCAGGCTGCGCTTGGCGATGCCTTCGCCGGGGCCCAGTCCGAACCAGCCGCCATTGTAGAAGGCCTCCATCGCGGTATCGACCTGGAAGGTGTCGCCCGACGCCGGATTCATGAAGCGCTTGATGCGGCCGGCGACGTGCGGCACCAGAAGATAGGCAGCGAACAGCCCGGCGCTCGCCGCGCCGCCGAGCCCAACCACCCAGATCATTCGCATGCCCGCGATGAAGAACAGCGCGCCCCATACCATCAGGATCAGCATGGTCTGGCCGAAATCGGGTTCCATCACCAACAGCGAGATCAGCGTCATCAGCAGCACCAGCGCCATCGAGGTCGCCGGCATCTCCGGCCGCCGCGTCGATTCCGCAAACAGCCACGCCGCCAGCACCACGAAGGCAGGCTTGGCGGATTCCGATGCCTGGATGTTGACGCCGATCAGCGTGATCCAGCGCCGCGAACCCTTGACCTCCGGCCCGATCAGCAGCGTCGCCACGATCAGCGCGATCGAGACCGCGAACACGATCAGCGCGGTGCGGCGGATCTGGCGCGGCGACAGGAACGACACGCCGATCATCACGATGAAGGACGGCAGCAGAAAGAGCACGTGGCGGTTGAAGAAATGGAAGGGATCGAGCCCGATCCGGGTCGCCACCGGTGGGCTCGCCGCCAGCGAAAGAATGATGCCGGCCAGGACCAGCGCGATGATCGCCCCGAGCTGCAGGCGGTCCACCGTCCACCACCATTCGCTCAAGGGGTTGCGTTGTTCACGGGAGAGCATGGGCATTCCCACGGGGCCAAAGGGTTGCCCATTGGTCGCCCAGGATAGTTTCTGAAGGGTTAATGGATAATAATTGTTTCGAGTGACGAGGGCGTTACCCCAGCGCCACGCGTGCTTTCAGCAACGCCTCGACCAGTTCATCCAGTTCTTGTTTCCCAAAAAAGACTTCAGTATCGCCGTTTTGTTTGAGAGACAGCGCAAGACCGATGGTCTGGCCTACCACACGGACCACAGCCACAGCTTCGTCTCCGCAATCGAGGTCCGTAAAACCAATCGTAGCGACCTGCATCGTAACTACCCTATCTGTAACTTTCCCCGATGACGGATCCCTGACCGGGCACCTCTCACACCACCGGCTTGACGCCGGGCAGCGCGGTGACGAGGTCACGGAACGCCGCGCCGCGGATTTCGAAATTGCGGTACTGGTCGAACGAGGCGCAGGCCGGTGACAGCAGCACCACGGGATCCGGCAACCCGGAGGCTTCGGCGTCGCGCGCAGCGTTCGCCACTGCGACCTCAAGCGTTTCGCTGATCTCATGCGGCGCCTTGTCGCCGAGCGTGCCGGCAAATTCCTGCGCCGCCTCCCCGATCAGATAGGCCTTGCGGATGCGGGGAAAATACTCGGTCAGGCCCGTGATGCCGCCGAGCTTCGGCTTGCCGCCGGCGATCCAGAATATATCGGCGAAGGACGACAGCGCATGCGCGGCCGCGTCCGCATTGGTGCCCTTGGAATCGTTGACGAACAGCACATGGCCGCGACGGCCGACCTGTTCCATGCGGTGGGCGAGGCCGGGAAAGCTGCGCAGTCCGTTCTGCAGGGTTTCTACGGAGATGCCTAGCGCGAGCGCACAAGCGGCGGCGCAGGCCGCGTTCTGCGCGTTGTGCAGCCCGCGCAGCGAGCCAATGCCGCCGATCCCTGCGATCTCGCTGCGCGCGCCGCCGGAAGCGCGCCAGATGATTTCATGCTCCACATAGACGCCGTCGGGCAGCGGATTCTTCACCGATACCCGCACCACGCGCCGGCCGGCCTGCTCGATGCGGTCGGCGGTGTTGCGGGAGAAGCCGTCGTCGACGCCAACGATCGCAGTGCCCTGCTTTTGCACGCCCGCGACCAGACGCTCCTTCACCGCTGCATAATGTTCGAGCGTACCGTGACGATCGATATGGTCTTCGCTGACATTGAGCAAGATGCCGACGGATGGATCGAGCGAGGGCGACAGATCAATCTGGTACGACGACATCTCGATGACATGGACCCGTCCCTTGCGCGGCGGCTCCAGCGACAGGATCGCGGTGCCGATATTGCCGCCCATCTGCGTGTCGTAGCCGGCGAAGCGCATCAGATGCGCGATCAGCGCCGTCGTGGTCGACTTGCCGTTGGTGCCGGTGATGGCGACGAACGGTGCGTCCGGGGCATGACGACGCCGCTCCCGGCAGAACAGTTCGATGTCGCCGATCACCTCGATTCCGGCCTGTTGCGCCGCCAGCACGGTCCAGTGCGGCGCCGGATGGGTGAGCGGCGCACCCGGGGTCAGCACCAGTGCGGCGAAATTCACCCACGATACGCTACGCAAATCCGCAGTGATGAATCCAGCCTGCGCCGCCTTAGCGACGTTCTCGGTATTGTCGTCACCGGCGATCACCTGAGCGCCACCCGCCTTCAGGGCATGACAGCTTGCCAGGCCCGATCCGCCAAGGCCGAACACGGCGACCGTCTTGCCCGCGAAGGAGGTGACGGGGATCAATGGCTCACCGCAGTTTCAGCGTGGAGAGGCCGGCGAGCGCCAGCATCACCGAAATGATCCAGAACCGGATCACGATCTGCGGCTCGGTCCAGCCGAGCTGCTCGAAATGATGATGGATCGGCGCCATCCGGAACACGCGCTTGCCGGTGAGCTTGAACGACACCACCTGCACGATCACCGAGACCGCCTCCAGCACGAACAATCCGCCGATCACCGCCAGCACGATCTCGTGCTTGACCGCGACCGCGATCGAACCGAGCATGCCGCCGAGCGCGAGCGAGCCGGTGTCGCCCATGAAGATCGACGCCGGCGGCGCGTTGAACCACAGGAATCCCAGGCCCGCGCCGAGCACGGCGCCGCAGAGAACGGCGAGTTCGCCGGTACCGGCGACGTAATTGATCTGCAGGTAATCCGCGAACACAGCATTGCCGGCAAGATAGGCGATCAGGCCGAAGCTTGCGGCCGCGATCATGACCGGCACGATGGCGAGACCGTCGAGCCCGTCGGTCAGGTTCACCGCATTGCCGGCGCCGACAATGATGAACGCGCCGAAAACCACGAAGAACCAGCCGAAGTGCAGCGCGACGTCCTTGAAGAAAGGAATCACCAGCGCGGTCGAGAAGGGGTCGCGTCCGAGCCGGACCAGCGCGTAGCACGCCGCCAGCGCGATCACCGCCTCGAGCGCCAGCCGGATACGGCCGGCGAAGCCGCTATGGGTCTGTTTCGTCACTTTCAGGTAATCATCGTAGAAGCCGACGAAGCCGAAGCCGAGCGTCACCGCGAGCACAATCCAGACATAGGGGTTGAGCGGATTGGCCCACAAGAGAGTCGAGACCACCAGCCCGGACAGGATCATCAGCCCGCCCATGGTCGGCGTGCCCTTCTTGGTAAGCAGATGCGATTGCGGGCCGTCGGTGCGAATCGGCTGGCCCTTGCCCTGGCGCAGCCGCAAATGATCGATGATCCAGGGACCGAACAGGAACACGAACAGCGCGCCCGTCACCATCGCCCCGCCGGTGCGGAAGGTGATGTAGCGGAACACGTTCAAAAACGTCCGGAACCCGCCCATGCCGGGAACGGTGTTGGAAAGATCAATCAGCCAGTAGAACATTCATTCGCCCTATACCGCGGCTTCGTCGCGCGCGGTCTTTCCGGGAAAGCGCTTTTCGAGCGCATTCACAACCGTCTTCATCTTCGAGCCGAGCGACCCCTTGACCATAATCGCGTCGCCGGCGCGAATCGCGGCAGTCAGCTCGGCTTCGAGACCGGCTGAGCTGTCGGCATAGCCGCCCCGTTTACCCGTGGAAAGCGCGTCCCACAAGTTACGCATCAGCGGCCCACAACAATAAACCAGATCGATCCGGTTGGCCTTGATCGCCTCATTGAGGCCGCTATGCAGTGCCGGGCCGCCGGGGCCAAGTTCGAGCATGTCACCGAGCACCGCGATACGCCGGCCATGCGCGCCGATCACGGCTTGGCCCAGCACATTCAGCGCCGCCGCCATCGAAGCCGGATTGGCGTTATAGCTTTCATCGATCAGCGTCGCCTCGCCATGCGCGAGTTCCAGCGTGCGCCGCGCGCCGCGGCCGGCCGGCGGCTCGAGCTGCGACAGGGACAGCGCGGCGAGCGCGAGATCGGCGCCCGCGAGCGAGGCCGCCGCCAGCACCGCCAGCGAGTTCATCGCCATGTGCCGGCCGGGCATGCCGAGCTTGTAGGTGACGTCATGGCCGAGAATATTGGCATGCACCGCAGAACAGGCCGCCTGCAGCGCCACGTCGAGCAGCCGCGCGTCGGATTTCGCGTCAGTGCCGAACGAGACGACGCGAGAGATGCCTCGCGCCCTGGCGCGCGCCTGCAGCCGCGCGAATTGCGCATTGTCGCGGTTGAGCACCACGGCGCCGCCGGGCTCGACGCCCTCGAAGATTTCCGCCTTGGCGTCGGCGATCGCCTCGATGCCGGCGAAGAATTCCAGATGCACCGGTTCCACCGTAGTGATGATGGCGATCTGCGGCCGCACCATCTTCACCAGCGGCTCGATCTCACCCGCATGGTTCATGCCGATCTCGAAGATAGCAAAGCGCACATCGGCGGGGCAGCGCGCCAGCGATAGCGGCACACCCCAGTGATTGTTGAACGACGCGGCGGAAGCGTGGGTCTCGCCCTGTGCTGACAGCACACAGCGCAGCGCCTCCTTGGTCGATGTCTTGCCGACCGACCCGGTGACCGCGATCACCTGCGCGTTCAAACGCGCGCGGGCGGCACGGGCAAGATCACGAAGACCGGCAAGCACATCGTCGACCACCAGGAGCGGCGCATCGTCGGAAAACTTGCCGCGCTGGGCGGCCTCGACCACCGCAAGCGCCGCGCCAGCCTCAAGCGCGGCCATGACAAAATCATGCCCGTCATGGACGTCGCCCTTGATGGCGAAATAGGCCTCGCCCGGCGCGGTGGTGCGGCTGTCGATGGAAAGGCCCGTGACGGCATCCGGCAACGCGCCGCGAGAGGAGGCGCGCATCGCCTGTGCAATCGCCGTTGACGTCCATAGCGGCGCCGCGCTCATGCGACCCTCGGAGCAAGGGCTGCGGCCACCGCATCGTGATCGCTGAACGGCAGCGTGCGGTCGCCGACGATCTGTCCGGTCTCATGGCCCTTGCCGGCGATCAGCAGCGCATCACCCGGCTGCAACGCCGATATCGCGGTGCGGATCGCCTCGGCGCGGTCGCCGATTTCCTGGGCGCCCTTCGCCGCGCCCATGATCGCGGCGCGAATGGTTTGCGGATTCTCGCTGCGCGGATTGTCGTCGGTGACGATGACGCTGTCGGCATTTTCTGCGGCAATCGCGCCCATCAGCGGGCGCTTGCCGGCATCGCGATCGCCGCCGGCGCCAAACACCACGACAAGCCTGCGCCTGGCGTAAGGCCGCAGCGCCTGCAGCGCCTTCGCCAGCGCATCCGGCTTGTGCGCGTAATCGACGAAGATCGGCGCGCCGTTGCGCTCGGCGACCCGCTCCAGCCGGCCTTTTGCGCCCTCGAGGAGTTCGAGTTCGGCAAAGACGGCGCTGGCTTCGCTGCCGGTGCCGATCGCAAGGCCTGCCGAGACCAGTGCGTTCTCGATCTGGAATTCGCCGACCAGCGGCAACCGGACGGAATATTTTTTGCCGCGATGTTCGAGTGTGAGGTTTTGCGCAAACCCGTCGACGTCGGCCGCGACCAGGCGAATGCCCTCGCCCGCGCCGTTGCCGTTGCGACCGACCGTGAGGAGCCGAAGCTTCTTCGTTCGCGCCGCGTCGATCACGGCCTGTGAACAATCATGGTCGGCCGAGATCACCGCCGCTCCATCCGCCACGACCAGGTCGCGGAACAGCCGTAGCTTGGCGGCAAGGTAATGCGCGAGGTCGGGATGATAATCCATGTGGTCGCGCGACAGATTGGTAAAACCGCCGGCGGCAATGCGCACGCCGTCGAGCCGATACTGATCGAGCCCGTGCGAGGAGGCCTCGAGCGCCAGATGGGTGACGCCCTCGCGCGCGATTTCGTCGAGTTGCCGGTGCAGCGCGATCGGGTCCGGCGTCGTCAGCGAGCCGTAGATGGTGCGCTTCGGCGAAACCAGCCCGATGGTTCCGATGCTGGCGGATTCATGACCGAGCCGCTGCCAGATCTGCCGCGTGAAGGCGGCAACCGAGGTCTTGCCGCTGGTGCCGGTCACGGCCGCGATCATGGCGGGCTGACGGGAAAAAAATTTCGCCGCCGCCAGCGCCAGCGCGCGGCGCGGATTGGGCGTGGCGACGAAGGGCACGCGCAAGCCGCCTTGCGGCGGATGCTCCCCCGCGACCGCCACCGCGCCGGAGGCGATCGCCTGCTCGATGAAGCGCGCGCCATCGGTCCTGGCGCCGGCGAGCGCGAAGAACAGCTCGCCCGGCTTGACCGCGCGGCTGTCCACGGCAAGGCCCGCGACCTCAGCGGCTTCCGCCCGCGGGTCGATGGCAGCGTCATCGCTGAACAGGTCGCGAAGTCTCATCAATCTTCCAGTCCGTCCGGCGCGTCACTTACGCCTTACTGGGTTGTCTTCGATGCCGCAAGAATAAGGCGGTCGGACGGCGGCAGATCGAAACGCGGCTCGATGCCCAGAAGCGGTGCGATGCGGGCGATCACGTTGCCCCCGGTCGGCACCGCGTTCCAGCCGGACGTGATGAAACCATGGGTTTCCTTCAGCGACTGTGGCTCGTCCAGCATGACCAGAAGCTGGTATTTGGGATTGTCGGCCGGCAGGATCGCGGTAAACGCGGTGAGCACGCGCTTCTTGGCGTAGCGGCCGTTGATGACCTTCTCGGCGGTGCCGGTCTTGCCGCCGATATAATAGCCCTTCACGTCGGCTTTTCTCGCCGTGCCGACTTCGGCATTCAGCCGCATCAGGAACCGCATCTTTTCGCTGGTCTCGGGCTTGATCACCCGCTTGGCCAGCGCCATCGCTTCCTGCTCGGTGCGCTTCAGGAAGGTCGGCGGAATCAGATAGCCGCCGTTCACCAGCGCGTCGATGCCCATCACGGCTTGCAGCGGCGCCACCGCGATGCCGTGCCCGAAGGCGATCGTAACCGTGTTCAATTCGCCCCAGTGCCGCGGCAGGATCGGCGAGGCGCTCTCCGGCAACTCGGTGCGCAGCCGATCGAGCTGCCCGAGCTTGCGCAGGAACGCCTTGTGCGCTTCCACGCCCTGCGCCAGCGCCATGCGCGCCGCGCCGACGTTGGACGAGTAGTAGAAGACCTCCTTCATGTTGAGGAAGCGGCCCTTCGGCTCGTCGTCATGGATCGCGAACTTGCCGTAATGCAACGGACCGCGCGCGTCCCACAGCGAGTTGAGATCGTACTTGCCGGAATCCAGCGCCATCGCCAGCGTGAAGGCCTTGAACGTCGATCCCATTTCATAGACGCCGGTGGTCAGCCGGTTGATGCGATCGGGATCGTGCGCCTCCTTCGGACTATTGGGATCGAAATCCGGCACCGATACCATCGCCACGATCTCGCCGGTCCTGACGTTGGAGACGAGACCGGAAGCGGCCTTGGCGTGGAATTTTTCCTTGGCCTTGAGCAGTTCGTCGCGCAGCGCGTGCTCGACGCGCAGATCGACCGACAATTCGATCGGCCGCTGCAGCCGGTCGGTGGCGAAGCCCGCGCGATGCAGATCGGCAAGCCCGTTGGTGTCGAGCCACTTCTCCATCCCGGCGATGCCCTGGTTGTCGATATTGACCAGGCCGATCAGATGCGCGACTTCGTTGCCGGTGGGATAAACCCGCTTGTTCTCGCGCAGGAAGCCGATGCCGGGAATGCCGAGACGGTGAATCTCCTGTTGCTGCTGCGGCGTGATTTCGCGCTTCAGCCAGACGAAGCCCTTCTTCGACGACAGCCGGTCGCGCACTTCGCCGGTGTCGAGATCGGGCAAGGTCGCGGTCAGAAGCTCGATGGCCTCGTCCTTGTCGATGATGCGGCGCGGCTCGCCGAACAGGCTCGGCGCCTTGACGTCGGTGGCGAGGATCTCGCCGTTGCGGTCGATGATATCCGGCCGCGCGGTGGCGATGGCGTCCTGCGCCGCGGTGCGGCGCGCGCCATGGCTGTCGCCGATGGTGGCGAACATGATGAGCCGTCCGCCGATGATGCCGTAGATCGCCGCGAACGCGATGATCGCGAATCCGACGCGGGCGCGGGCCTTTGCCGACCGGTCGACGTTGCGCCCGTACAGCAGGCTGCGGATCAGCCGCTGCCGCCACGGTTCTGAGGGTTTGACCTTTGCGGGTACGGAATTGGTCATCGCCGATCCTCCGGCGCCGGCACCGAACCCGTCACCGAGGAAGCGTCGGCCGCGGCATCGATGGTCTGGATCATCGCACCGATCGGATCGGGATCGCCGGGCCTGACCAGGTTCGGCGGCCGCTCGGGCAGGTTCTTCAGCGAATCGTACTGGTTGGCATTGACCGGTCTCAGCGGCAGATGCCGCTCGGCGAGGCCCTGCAGCCGCAGCGGCGCGTCGAGCTTGGCCCATTCCGAGTGCAGCACCGCGATGGCGTCGCGCTGCTCGCGAATCGCGGCGTGGAGCTGCAGCACGCGCTCCACCCGGGACGTGGAATCCATCTTGATGCGATAGACGTAGGCGGCGGCGAACACCAACGCGGCGATGACGAGGACATGGATGACCCGCATGATCAGCCTCCCCTCATCACGTCGTCGAGGGTCGGCCATGCCGGCAGGGAGGCGGCTTCATGCGCAGGCGCGCCGGTGCGCTCGGCCGCGCGCAGTTTTGCCGAGCGCGCGCGTGGATTGGCCGAAACCTCCGCGTCGTCGGCGACGACGGGACGCTTGGTCAGGATGACAAAACTCGGCGCCGTCTGCGCAAGTTCCGGCAGGTGCCGCGATCCGCCGCCGGCCTTGCCGCGTTCGCTCAGGAAATTCTTGACGATGCGGTCTTCCAGCGAATGAAACGACACCACCACCAGCCGGCCACCGGGCTTGAGCACCCGCTCCGCCGCGGCCAGAGCCAGATGCAGTTCGTCGAGCTCCTGGTTGACGAAGATCCGCAAACCCTGAAACGTCCGCGTCGCCGGGTGGATTTCGCCCGGCTTCGACCGCACCACTTTCGAAACGATATCGGCCAGTGCACGGGTGGTGGTGATTGGCGCTTCCTTGCGCGCGGCGACGATGGCGCGGGCGACGGCGCGCGAATGACGCTCTTCGCCGAAAATATAGATGATGTTGGCGAGATCGGCCTCGGAGGCCCTGGCGATCACGTCCGCCGCGGTCGGGCCGTCCTGCCCCATCCGCATATCGAGCGGACCGCCCAGGCGAAACGAAAAGCCGCGCTCGGCCTGGTCGAGTTGCATCGAGGAAACCCCGACATCCATCACGACGCCGTCGATGCCCGATATCCCCTGCGCGGCGCAAACCTCGGCGAGATTGGAAAACCGCTCCTCGACCAGCGTCAGCCGGCCATCCGACCGGTCGACCAGATCGAATCCGCCCGCGATCGCCGACCGGTCGCGGTCGATGCCGATCACCCGGGTTCCCGCCACATCGAGGATCGCGCGGCTGTAGCCGCCGGCCCCGAACGTGGCATCGACGTAGATGCCGCCGGCGCGGGGCGCGAGCATCCCGATCGCCTGATGGCCAAGGACGGGGATATGACGTGTGTCGGCCGGATTCATGCGCCGGCTCCGGACGCGGACCGTGCAAAATTGCGGGAACTGGACGCTAACGGGCCCATTGCGCCTCAAATCTCTCGGCTCAACCCTGTTCTTCGCCCCGAAGAACCACGCCGGCAGACGATTGCCGATCCCGTGTGCCCCGGATCGCATCCCCTGATTTCCCGATGGAATATGAAGGGCTGCCATGGGATTTCGAGCGTCAAATGGGGCCTCGGCCGTCCCCCAAAACCGGTTCGGCTCTTCACCACTTAGTAACGGCAGTTACCATTAAGAAAGCGTTGATGGGACTGTTAGAATTACCTAGACAGGTGGTTCCGGTATGGTTCGCAGGACCAGACCTCGGATGTGCAAGTGGACATCGGGGAAACTCGAGATTCCGGGCTCGCTTCGCGCCGCAGAATGACGGCACCATTTCGGTGATGCTCGACGCACACAGTCCGCCAAAATGCAACGCGCCGGGCGGCTGTTGCGTTGCGCCGACGGCATCGTAAAGGAATAGTAAATGAGCCCATCACCATTGCCGTTCTCCTGCCCGGTTTGAGCTGTCCTATGTCGCTTGGTTCGTTCGCATCCGATGGTATTGATTCGAAGCGTCAACGCGCCCTCCCGATTCCGCCGGCCAGTGCGAGCATGAATACATTCACCCCGGATTCCTCGATCGCCTCCGACGTCATCCCGTCGGCGAATTTCGGCGACCGCCAAAAGGGCCGCCTGCCCGACATGATCCTGCTGCACTACACCGGCATGCCGGACGTGGAAGGCGCGATCGCCCGGCTGTGCACGGCGGGAACCGACGTTTCCGCCCATTACATCGTCCTGGAGGACGGCCGCATCGTGCAATGCGTCCCGGAAGCCAGGCGCGCCTGGCATGCCGGCGTGTCGTCCTGGGCGGGCGAGGAAGACATCAATTCCTGTTCGATCGGAATAGAGATCGTCAATCGCGGCCATGACTGGGGCTATCCGGATTTTCCGCTGCGGCAGACCGCCGCCGTGATCGCGCTGTGCCGCGGCATCATGCTCCGTCGCAAGGTGCCGTCGCATCGCGTGCTCGGGCATTCCGACGTCGCGCCCTCGCGCAAGAAGGATCCCGGCGAGAAATTTCCGTGGCATTCGCTGGCCAATTCGGGCGTCGGCCACTGGGTGCAGCCGGCACCGATCGTGCGCGGCGATCCGCTCAAACTCGGCATCATCAGCGACGACGTCCGCGACCTGCAGCAGGCGCTGGCGCGATACGGCTACGGCATCCCGATCAACGGCAAATACGACACTGGGACCATGGAAGTGGTCACCGCCTTCCAGCGCCATTTCCGTCCCGCCCGCGTCGATGGCGTCGCCGATCATTCGACGCTCACCACCTTGCAGGCGCTGCTGGCGAGCCTTCCGATCGAAGCTACGACGGTCGCGGCGAGGTAACGTTCCGCCGTCATTGCGAGGAGCGAAGCGACGAAGCAATCCAGCTTCTTGCTTCGCTTCCGCTCGCAATGACGAGGGATAGCCGCGAGCGTCGCTTACTTGCCGTCGAGTTCCTTCAGTCGCCGTGCGTAAAGCCGCCGCAGCGGCTCGAGCTGCGTCGCGGCGCTCGCCGCCAAATATGCCTCGCGCGCGGCGTCGCGACGTCCGAGCCGGCGCAACAGATCGGCGCGAGCCGCCGGCATCAGTTCGTAACCTTTGAGCCCGCCACGCGCCTCCAGCGCATCGACCAGGTCGAGCGCGCGCGCAGGCCCGTCCACCATCGAAATCGCCGCGGCGTGATTGAGTTCGATCACCGGCGACGGACTGATCCGCAACAACACTTCATAGAGGCCGGCGATCTGCGGCCAGTCGGTGTCCTGGTAATTCGGCGCCCGTGCATGCAGGGCTGCGATCGCGGCCTGCACCGTATAAGCCTCGGGGCGCCCCGGCAGCCGCAACGCCTCTTCGACCAGCCGCAAGCCTTCGGCGATCTGGCAATGGTCCCACAGCGCGCGATCCTGTTCTTCCAGCAGCACGATGTCGCCGCCGTCGGTCTGGCGCCCGGCGCGGCGCGCATCGTGCAGCAGCATCAGGGCCAGCAAACCCCTGATCTCGCCTCGCTGCGGCATCAGCGCGTCGAGCAGGCGACATAGCCGGATCGCTTCGCGCGCCAGATCCGGCCGCATCAGATCCTCGCCGGCGGTCGCCACATAGCCTTCGGTGAAGACCAGATAGATCACCGCGAGCACGCCGCGCAGCCGCGGCTCCAGCGCATCGCGCTCCGGCACTTCATAGGGAATGCCGGCGAGCCGGATCTTCTGCTTGGCACGGACCAGGCGCTGCGCCATGGCGTCTTCGCCAAGCAGAAAGGCGCGCGCGACTTGCGCGGCGGTCAGCCCGCATACCGTGCGCAGCGTCAGCGCCACCTGGACTTCAGCGGCGAAGGACGGGTGGCAGCAAATGAAGATCAGCCGCAGCATGTCATCGTCGAGCGCGGCGTCACTGGCCTCGTCGGAGGCCGCCGCGTGAAGCAGCATCTCTTGCGTCAGCTCGCTTTGCTTGCCGCGAAACGCGATTTGCCGGCGCACCCGGTCGATCGCCTTGTTGCGCCCGACATTAACCAGCCACGCTCGCGGATTGGATGGCGGATCGGCCTCGGGCCAACGCTGCAGCGCCACCGCGAAGGCATCCTGCATCGCGTCCTCAGCGAGATCGAAATCGCCGACGAGGCGGATCAGCGTGGCCAGCACGCGTCCCGCCTCGTCGCGGAATATTTTTTCGATTTCGCTCGGGGTCATGCGGTTTGCCGTTCGGGAGTCGCCGTTCGGGGGCAACGCCAAGCGTCGAACCCGAATGACGCGCGGAGGAAGTCAGTCATAGATCATGACGGGCCTGACTTCGATCGAGCCCGTCTTGGCGCCGGGAATGCGCGCGGCGACGGCGAGGGCCGTGTCGAGATCCTTGGCCTCGACCAGATAGTAGCCGCCGAGTTGCTCGCGCGTCTCCGCGAATGGGCCATCCGTGGTCAACGTCTTGCCGTCGCGAACGCGTACGGTGGTCGCGGTCGTTGTCGGCTGCAACCCGTCGCCGGCCTTGAAATGGCCGCTCTGAACGATGGACTGGGTGAATGCGCCATAGTCCGCCGTCATTTGCTTCCGCTCGGCAGCGTTCATTTTGCCCAGCTCGGCTTCGTTCCGGTAAATCAGCAGCAGATATTGCATCTTGTTACTCCTTTTGGTCGGCTTGATCGCCGACACCCGGTCGAACGGAGCCGACGCCAAACGACATCTTCAGGATAATTTATTTTGGGCTGCCACGAAGGCTTTATCGGCTTGACGCGACGGCCTTGAGCCCCCATCACATGCCCGTCAGTCGGCCGGACGGCCGCTCCGGCAAGCACCGAAAGGTGGCTGGGGAGGAAAGTCCGGGCTCCATCGACATACGGTGCCGGATAACATCCGGCGGGGGCGACCCCAGGGACAGTGCCACAGAGAACGAACCGCCCGCCTCCGCCCTTCGGGGCTTCGGCGAGTAAGGGTGAAAAGGTGCGGTAAGAGCGCACCGCGGGTCCGGCAACGGAACCGGCATGGCAAACCACACCGGGAGCAAAACCGAATAGGGACGGCAAGGCGGGATGTTCGCCGCGAGGCGATAACACCGCAGGGCGATGTCAGGCTCGCCGTCCGGGTAGGTTGCTCGAGGCAACGTGCAAACGTTGTCCCAGAGGAATGGCCGTCACGTATCGTCCGCGCAAGCGGATGGTGCCCTACAGAACCCGGCTTACAGGCCGGCTGATGTTTTCTACGAAAGCGTTTTCGAAGAAAACGCGTCTTACTGAGAATGAGGGGTTCGGCCTAACACGCCGGACCCCTCGCCAATTTCAGACCCGCTCCGTGACGATCTTCTGCAGCAATTCCATCAGCACTTCCGGCGCCGTGACGTTGGGCGAATGGCTGGCGTCGATCTCGTAGTACCGCCAACCGGCCTCGCTTTTCGCGCGCCTTGCAAACGGACCGAAGGTGTCCGCGGGCGCGATGCGGGTGGCGTAGATATAGCTGCGCGGCAAGCTCAGGCTGCCGCCCTGCAGCTTGAGCGGCATTTCAAAACATTTGATCGGCATGTCCACGCGGCGCTCGGTCAGCCATTCCAGATCGCCTGGCGGCGTATCCGGCGGCGTCGGATTCGGCGGCACGCGCCAGCCGTCGCCGGACTTTGCAAGTTGCTGCATATGCGAGCGCGCCGGCTTGTTGAGATCGAGCAGCGACTGACCGTCGTCGGGTACGAACGCGTCGATATAGATCAATTGCGAAATGTGATCCCGCGCGCGATCGGCGACGCCGGTCGCGACCATGCCGCCATAGCTGTGGCCGACCAGCACGATGTCGCGCAGGTCCTCATATTTGATGACATTGAGGATGTCCTGAATATGGGTCTCGAGATCGATCGAGGGATTCGCCAGATGCGCCCGCTCACCGAGACCCGTATAGGTCGGCGTCACCAGTCGATGGCCGCGAGCTGCCATCAGCGGGTGCATCTTCTTCCACGCCCACCCTGCCGACCACGCGCCGTGGCAGACGAGAAAGGTTGGCCCCATGATGTTTCCCCGTTGGCTATGGCACAGGAACGCTATAAGGCACAAAAACGAATCCTCGCCAACTCCGCAACTGTCATTCCGGAGCGTGCGAAGCACGAACCCGGAATCTCGAGATTCCGGGTTCGCATCTCTCGATGCGCCCCGGAATGACGAGGGAAATCACGAACCGTCATGACCACGGCCGCCTTTGTGCTCCTGATTGCCGGTGCGCTGGCCGGCGGCTTCGTGTCCGGCCTCGCCGGCTTCGGAACCGCGCTGATGGCGCTGGGGATCTGGCTCTATGCGCTGCCGCCATCGGTGGCGGTGCCGCTGGTCCTGATCTCCTCTATCGTCGCGCAGACCTCGACGTTGCCGTCGATCTGGCGGACGATCGACTTCCGCCTGGTGTGGCCCTTCCTGATTGGCGGGCTGGCGGGCGTGCCGCTGGGCACGCTGATGATCGCGCATGCCGATCCGAAGGTGTTCAAACTGAGCATCGGCGTGCTGCTCCTGGTGTTCCCGGCCGCGCTTTACTTCGACCGCACCCCGATGGTGCCGCGTTTCGGCGGCCGGGCGGCCGACGGCCTGGTCGGATTTGCCGGCGGCATCCTTGGCGGACTGGCCGGGTTGTCCGGCCCGCTGCCGATCCTGTGGGCCAATTTGCGCGGCTGGGGCAAGGACGAGCGGCGCGGCATTTTCCAGACCTTCAACTGGACCATCCTGACGGCGTCGCTGTGTCTGCAGGCGGGCACCGGCTTCGTCGGCGTCGAAGTGCTTTGGCTCGCTGCGATGGCGTTTCCGGCCACGCTGCTCGGCGCCTGGATCGGCGCGCGAACCTATCACGCATTGAGCGATCAGAATTTCAGGGATGTCGTGCTCGGGCTGTTGTTTCTGTCCGGCGCCGGCCTGGTCTGGAGCAGCCTCGGCGCACACTGATCCGCGCTTTGGCTCCATTACGCATGGCCGCCATGCGCTGCCGGCGAATGCTGTACGCCCGCGCGCAAATTCGCTACCTCTCGCGCCATGTCCTCCTCCTCTTTGTCGCACGAATCCTCCCACGCTTTGTCGCGCGAGCGTCTCGGCCTGCTGCTGGGTTTTGTCGGCATGGCGATCTTCGGCGGCACGCTGCCGGCGACACGCATCGCGGTGTCGGCGATCGATCCGCTTGCCGTAACCGCGATGCGAACCGCGATCGCCGGGCTGTGTTCGCTGGCGCTGCTGGTCGCGCTGCGCCGGCGGCTGCCGCCGCGCCATCTATGGCCGCAGTTGGCGATCGCGATGCTCTGCGTCAGCATCCTGTTTCCGTTCCTGATGGCGCTCGCGGTGCAAACGGTCGACGCCTCGCATGGCGGCGTGGTGCTGGGCGTGCTGCCGATCGCCACCGCGCTGGTCGCCGTCCTCATCACCCATGAACGGCCGAGACCGCTGTTCTGGATCGCTTCCGTCGCCGGAGCCGCGCTGGTGATCGCGTTCGCGCTGCGCCAGGGCGGCGGGGCGCTCTCGTCCGGCGACCTCTTGCTGTTCGCCGCCGTCGCCGTGTCAGCCGTCGGTTATGCCTTCTCCGGCCGGCTCACCGCCGAGATGCCGGGATGGGAAGTCATCAGTTGGGTATTGGTGATGGCGCTCCCGATCTCGCTGCCGGCGGCGGCGCTGACCATGCCGCCGGACCTCACCCACATCGCCCTGAAACCGTGGCTCGCGGTGCTTTACGTGGCGGTGTTCTCGCAATGGGTCGGGTTCTTCGCGTGGAACGCCGGAATGGCGATGGGCGGCATCGCACGGGTATCGCAGGTGCAATTGCTGCAACCCTTCATCACCTTTGCGCTCGCGGCTTTCTTCAACGGCGAAACCATCACGCTGCAGATCCTGCTGTTCGCCTCCGCCGTCGTCGCCACCGTCGCGATCAGCACGCGCACGAGGGGCAAGCCGCCGCTCGAGGACCGGTCCTGAGGCCGTCGTCTCGCCTCGCGCGCAGGCACCATGTCGCCGGCGGGCTCAGTGCACCGGCGGATTGGAAAAGCCGGCAGCGATCTTGACGAGATCGGCCTGACGGTTGGTGCCGGTCTTGGCGAAGACGCGGTGCAGATGGGTCTTGACCGTCGATTCGGCGACACCGAGAGCCGCCGCTGTCTCCGGCACGCCTCCGACATCCACGATGGACAGCATCACGCGCAACTCCGCCGGCGTCAGTTCGAAGCTGCGCGCGATGATTTCGCTGCCCGCCATTTCCATCGCGACCTTTCGGACGAACAAGGCGGCGACCGATTTGTAGGCCGCGCCGGTCGCGCCGCGCGCCGCGGCGGTGAGCGGCAGCAAATGCGCGACATAGCGTTCGCCATCGAGCCCGATCATCGGTAGCGCGATGCATGCGGCCTCAGTCGCGATCCTGCCACGGCCGGGGAAGGCCTTGCGCAAGATCTGGTTGATCTGCGCATCGCGGGCGACAAGCTGCCCGTTGACCGAGCGCAGGATATCGCCCGCGCCGGCCATGTCATGGCCGGCACTATTCGCATGAACGATCCGGCAGGAGGCGTCGACCAGGAATATTGCGGCGCTGAGGCCGTTCAGGATGTCGGCGAAGGTCGAGGCTTCGAACGCCGTCGCATCGATCGTCTTGTTGACGAGCAGAGCCCGGCGCGCATGCGGCGCCACGGCCGCGATGCGGCGCCGCATGTCCGCATCGGCCAGTTCGGCGCCCGGCAGGAACGTCAGGAGATCGGCGCAATTCGGACCCGATTTATGCAGCACGACGTTGGCAACGTCGACACAGCCCTGCGGGCGCAGCCATTCCTGATAGAACGGGCCGCGACGATAGGCGTCGTACTCCAGGAGATCGGGAATGCCCACGACTTTCCCGGAGGGCGGCAGCGTCGTCAGCGGATCGAACCTGGAATAGGATTCGGCGTAGAGCCTGATGTAATGCGGATCGACGCCGCAGTAATAATGTGTCTCTCCGAACTTGCTCTTCGAATCCTTCGAGATCAGCCCGCAGGCCTGGCTGCCGACGAAATCGTTGATCCCGATCACGACGTCGTTCCACCGCGCGGGTTCGAGCGCCGCGTCGTAGATATCCTCGATGAGATCGGGAAGCCTGCTGCTTCGGGCCATGGGGCTTGGTCTATGGTATCGTTGTAGGTCAGGTCGCGCCGGAGATGTGAACAGCATCCTCCGATCGGAGGATGCTGTTTGACACACGCTCCGTAGGTGGGTCTTCGGGAGGCGGCGGAGGTTCACCTCCCTGCGGCAAATAATTGCAGCGGCCCCCCGTCGCTCCATCCCCTTCGAAAAAAGGCTCGCCTTTGTCTCGATCCGGGAGCGCTCTCTCCGCTTCAGGGCACGAACGGCACCAGCCGTTTGCCGAATTCCCGACGCAGCAACCACAAACTCAACGCCGCCTGCAGCGTCGTCGTCGCGATCGACAGATACCACACGTCCACGATGCGAAAACCCGGTTGCGCCGACAGCCATATGACCGGCATCCCGTAGGTGATCAGGCGCGCGCCGGAGCTTAACAGCACCGGCTTGGTGTTGCCCAATCCCTGAAACATGGCTGAACACACGAAGATCAACCCCTGTGCGACGAGGTTCAGGGAGACCATCTGCAAAAACAGCGCGGCGACGGCTATGATCTCGGCGTCCTTGGCAAGGCCACCCAGCAACAGATCCGGCCTCCATTGCGCGGCCATGGTGACGGCGATCATCAAGGCAGTGCCTATCAGCGCGACTTTCCTGAACGTCTCCTTCACGCGCTCGCTGTTGCCGGCACCGAAATTCTGGCCGGCGATAGGCCCGGCCGCAAACGCAATGGCCATGGCGGGTACCTGAATGAGGCCCATCACGCGCGATCCGATCCCGAAGCCCGCCTGTGCCGCCGCGCCAAAACCGCTCAACGCATAATAGATGACGCCCATATTGGCGAACATCATCGCGAACTCGCCGCCGGCCGGCAGGCCGATGTTCAGAATGCGTTTCCACTGCCTGAACTGCGGGCGCAACAGCCGGCGATTGACCCCGACATAGCGCTCCAGCCGGTGAAAATATATCCACAGCATCAGAACGCCGATCAGCACCGCGATCGAACTCGCCAGGCCCGCACCGGCAACGCCCAGCGCGCGACCAGTGCCCCAGCCCGCGATCAGAACCGGCGCAAGCACAATATTGAGGCCGATCGCGAGCGCCTGCACGATCATGGTCGGTCGCACGATCCCGGTGCCGCGCAACGCGGACGACATCACGATGAAAGCGAACTGCAGCGCGAGCGCTGGAATGAACCAGATCAGGTACGTCGTTCCGGCCTCGATCGTGGCATCGTCCGCCGCGACCGCGCGCATGTAACCGCGCGCGAAGAGAGTTCCGGCAATCCAGGTCAACAGCCCGCACGCCGCGGACAAACCGAGCGACTGGTTGAATACCAGGTTGGCGTCGGCCCGATCCTTGCGGCCCACGGCATGCGCGATCAGCGCCACGGTTCCCACGCCGAGCACCTGCATCAACGCATTGATGAGAAACCCGGCGTTGCCGGCCGCCGACACGCCCGCGACGGCGGCGTCGCCGAGGCCGGAGACGAAATACAGGTCGATCAGCCCGCACAGCATCATCATGATCATGCCCGCGAAAATCGGCGGGGCCATGGTCAGGATGTGGCTGACGATCGAGCCTTTCGTGAGATCTTTCATGCCGGCCTCACCCTGCCGCCGAGATCGCCGCGAATTCCGTCGCCTGCCGCTCGAACAATCCGCGATAGATTCCCCCGGCTCGATTGGCGAGCGCGGCATGCGTGCCCTGCTCGACGATCTCGCCGCGGTCGAACACCAGGATGCGGTCGAGGCTGCGCACCGTCGACAGCCGGTGCGCGATCACGATCGAGGTGCGGCCCTTCATCAGCCGTTCCATTGCCTGCTGGATCAGCGCCTCCGATTCGGAATCCAGGCTCGACGTCGCTTCGTCGAGGATCAGGACCGGCGCGTCCGCCAGAAAGGCACGCGCCAGCGCGACACGCTGCCGCTCGCCGCCCGACAGCTTGACGCCGCGTTCGCCGACCAGCGTGCCATAGCCTTTCGGCAGCCGCAGGATGAACTCGTGCGCGTTGGCGAGCCGCGCCGCCTGCTCGATCGCCGCCATGGAAGCGCCGGGCCGGCCATAGGCGATGTTCTCGGCGAGCGAGCGGTGAAACAGGATGGGGTCCTGCTGCACGATCGCGATCTGGCTGCGCAGCGATTGCTGCGTCGCTTTCGCGATGTCCTGGCCATCGATCAGGATCCGTCCGCCCGAGACGTCGTAGAGCCGCTGCACCAGCTTGACGAACGTGGTCTTGCCGGAGCCGGAGCGGCCGACCAGGCCGACGCGCTCTCCGGCGCGGATGTCGACCGACAGTCCGTCATACAGCGGCGCGCGGTGGCCGCCATAGTGGAACGTCACGTCCTCGAAGACGATGCGGCCGCCCTGGATGTCGATGGCCCGCGCGTCTGGCGCATCGGCAATGCCGATCGCCTCGTCATGGATGGCGACGAGTTCCTCCATGTCGTTCACCGACCGCTGCAGATTGTTGATGTGCATGCCGACGTCGCGCAAATAGGCGTGGATGATGTAGTAGCTGGTCAGCACATAGGTGACGTCGCCGGGCGAGGCGCGGCCCGCGATCCACAGCAGCAGCGCGCCGCCGATCACGGAGGCGCGCAGGCACAAGAGCACCGAGAGCTGCGCGGTCGAGGTGTAGTTATAGCGTAGCCAGGTCCGCCGCACGCGCGTGCGCCACCGGCTGATGACGCGCGCCAGACGTGCGTCCTCGCGCGCTTCCGCGCCGAAGGATTTCACCACCGCGTTGCAGGTCAAGGCATCCGCCGGCGTGCCGCCGACCTTGGTGTCCCAGGCGTTGGAGACGCGGGCCGCGGGTGCGATATAGCGCGTCGAGAACACCACGGTCATCGACACGTAGGCGAGCGCGCCGACGGCGATCACGAGACCGAGCGAGCTCCAGTGCAGCCCGAGCAGGATCATCGATCCCAGCAGCACGACCAGCGACGGCAACAGCGCCATCAGGATGGTATCGTTGAGCAGGTCGAGCGCCCACATGCCGCGGGTGATCTTGCGCACGGTCGAGCCGGCGAAGCTGTTGGCGTGCCAATCGGTGGAGAACCGCTGTACCCGCATGAAGGCGTCGCGCGAAACGTCGGACATGATCCGCAGCGTGAACGGCACGATCGCCTGCAGCCCGACAAGGCGCAGCACCATCGAGGCAAAACCGAGCGCCACGATCGCCCCGAAGGCCGCGATCGCCGCCCGCTTCGCGGATGGGTCTGAAGCGCCCGAGGTCATGGCGTCGACGAGCTGGCCGGAGAACACCGGCATGAACAGGTCGGCCACCGTGGCGCCCAACAGGCCGCCGGCAATGACGGCGGCGCCGACCGGCTGCTCGAGCCAGTGGCGGAACACGAAGGGCAGCACCACGCGGATGGCGGCGGGTCGCTTGTCGCGAGAGGCGGTCATGGCGTTATCCGGGTGGCGGCAGGCCGCGCACGCCGGCTCCGTTGCTTGACGCGCGGACGGCATCGGGCCGAACACAGGCGTCGTTGATATCGATGACTTACTGGGAAGCCGTGGGTGACCGGGAC
>JBGPSI010000040.1:0-29676 GCA_041490045.1 Bradyrhizobium sp. | reverse complement strand
TGGATATATTTGTTGTAATAGACGTAGAGCAGTCCGGATACGCCGCCCCAGAAGCCGGCATAGATGAAAGTGATCCAGCGGATCATCCAGGGATTGAAGCCGAGCGCCGCCATCCGGCGGGGCTGATCGCGTACCCCCTTCAACGATGATCCAAACGACGACGACACGAAAACCGCCATCATCAGGAAGGCGAACGCGGCCACGGTCAGCGCGAACCAGTAGAACGCGGCGGCGCTGTCGAGCGAAAGGCCGAACGGCATCGGCCGGGTCAGGCCGGCAATGCCATTGTCGCCATTGGTCACGCCGGACATGCGATAGGCCAAGCCCCACAACACCTGCGACAGCGCCAGCGTGATCATGAGAAAGCCCAGACCCGTGGCACGCAGCGCGATGACGCCGAAGAAGGCGGCCATCGCGGTGGTGCCCCCGATCGAGATGAGGGCGGCCGGCCCGTGGCCAAATCCATATCGGCTGGTCAGCAGCGCCGAGATATAGGCGGCGACGCCGAGATAGGAGGCGTGCCCGAGCGACGTCATCCCGCCATAGCCGACCAGCAGATTGAGGCTGAGCGCAAAGATCGCCGCAATCAGGATCTGGCTCGCCAGATTGATGTAGAAATCGCCTGCGAAGATCGGCAGCAGGAGAAGCAAGGCGGCCAGCGGCGCTGCGGCAATCCATTTCATGCGCCGACGTGTCCAAACAAGCCCTGCGGCCGGAACGCAATGACGAAGATCATCGGCAGGAACAGGATGATGTAGGCGAGTTCCGGAAACAGCGCGGTGCCGAACGTATAGATGAAGCCGATGATGAAGCTGCCGATGAACGCGCCGAGCAGGCTTCCGATACCGCCCAGGATGACGACGATCAGCGCCAGCGGCAGCATGTCAGCATCGAGTCCGGGATAGGCGGACAGGATCGGCCCGCCTAGCACGCCGCCGGCGCCGGCGATCCCGGCGCCCAGACAGAACACGATCGTAAACAAATTCGAGACGGGGATTCCGACCGCGCGCGCCATTTGGGGGTCGTCGACGCCGGCGCGGATCATGGCGCCGAGCCGGGTCCGCTCCAGCAGGAAATACAGCACGATCGCGGCCGCGATGGCGCATCCCACGAGTACCAGCCGATAGGTCGGAAATACGAAACCGAAAACCCGGGTAGGGGATTGCAGGTTGCGAGGTGTCGGCACCGGAATGGAATCGCCGCCCCACAGCAACAGGCAGGCGTCGGAAATGATGAAGGACATGCCGAGCGTTACCAGCACCTGCCCGAGCGGATTGGCCTTCAGCCGGGTCAACACCAGCCGCTCGAACAGACCGCCGATCGCCGCAACCGCGACGCCGGCGCCGAGCGCGGTCACCCAGATGTTCAGCCCGTCGAACGAGCGCAGCGCCGTGGCGCCAAAATAGGTGCCGAGCATGAAGAACGCGCCGTGCGTCAGGTTGGCAAGCCTCATCAGGCCGAAGATCAGCGAGAAGCCCGAGGACAGCAGGAACAACAGACCACCGAGCGACAGGCTGTTGAGACCCTGGATGATCCAAAACTGCATCGTCTGCCGATCTCGTCCGCAAAGTTGAGCGCGTCGTTGCCCCGCAACGGAAGCAGGATCATTGCTCCAGATTCTTTGCCGGCGGATAGTCGCGCGAATAGACCGGATTCTTCAGGAATGCGGTCTTGTCATAGGTCCAGAACTGGCTGACATCCGGATACGTCTTGATGACGGAATTGACCAGCCGACCGTCCTTTCTTGTCACCTTGCGGATATAGACGTTGCCGGTGGCATTGCCGAATTCGTCGAATTTGACGACGCCGCGCACCGTATCGGCGTTGCTGCCGCGGACCGCCGTCATCAGCGCTTTCTTGTCCTCGACGTTTCCCTTGATGGTCTTGAGTGCGGCTTCCAGCACTTCGCCCGAGACGTAGGTGCTGGCGGCGTAATAGCCCGGATCGTATTTGAATTCCTTGCGGAACGCCGGCGCGAACACCTTGTTGAGGGGATTGTCCAGTTCCGCTGAATACCAGCTGGTGGTCAGGATCCCCAGCGCCTCATCGCCCATGTTGCGAAGCACGGATTCGTCGAGCGCGGTCATTCCGCCGATCACAGCCATCTTGTCCTTCAGCCCGTATTCGATGAATTGACGAAGGAAGCGGAAACCGTTGGAGCCGGCGGTGCCGAGGAAGATCGCATCCGCGCTCTTCACCTGGGCGACGTAGCTGCCGTAGTCCGGCGTCGCCAGCGGCGTAAAGATCTTCTGGATGATCTTGCCGCCATTGTCTTCGAACGCGCGCTGGAAGCCGGCGCACATCTCGTGTCCGTAGGCGAAATCGTCGGCGATGGTGACGATCTTGTTGTATTTCAATTCCTTGGCGGAATATTCGGCGAGCGGATAGGCGCACTGCGCCGAGGTCGAGGTCAGGCGGACGAACCATGGGCTCGGGTGCCGCTGGGTCATATCCTCAGCCGCGGCAACGCCAAGCGTCGGGACTTCCTTTTCGGTGAGATAGTCGGCGATCGCCAGCGCCTCGAAGGCGGCGAGTGGGCCGATGACGCAATGGACGTTGTTTTTTTCGACCAGTTCCTGCGCCTTGGTGCGCGCTGTCGCCGGCACGCCGGCGGTATCGGCGACAATCAATTCGACCTTGCGGCCCGCCAGCGTATTGTCGCGCTCCTTCAGGAACATCGTCAGGGAAAGGTCCATGTCGATGCCGCCGGAGGCGAGCGGTCCGGTCTTGGCCGCCAGCAATCCAATGCGGATCGGTCCATTGTTCTGGGCAAAGACAAGATGAGGAGCCGCCATGCTGGCGATACCTGCGCCGGCTACGCTGCCGACAAACCTACGTCGCGATATCGCCATCGGATCCTCCCCGGAACGCTACAAACTGGGTACCGTCTGTTTTTTATTGTTGGGGTGATTTATCCGACGGAAGCCGTAAATGATCAAGTGATAACCACGTTATTGGCTTGGCCGCGCCGGATATTTTCGTGGCAGGGGATTCGGAAACCCGCGGGCGCTCTTTGATGCACTGCGGTATCGCGGGTGACCTATTTCGGATCGCGTTCGGGCGATCTCGGCGTCGTGACGATCGTCTTCTTCAAGACCTCGAATACGGACGCCGTGTCCTGCTCGCCCAGTCCCATCGCCATTGCCTGCGCATAGACTGGCTGCGTCAGCGTAAACAGCGGGGTCGCGCAGCCGACCTCATCGGCGAACTCCGCTATCACGGCCATGTCCTTCTTCCAGATCGAGACCTTCATGGTCGCGGGCTCGTAGACGCCTTCGACCATCATCGGCGCGCGCATCTGAAACATCCGCGAGCCACCGGCGCCCGGGCCGACCATGTCGACCACCATTTTCGGATCGAGCCCGGCGCGCTCCGCCAGCACCATGGCCTCGGCCGTGGCGACGTTGTGGATGGCCACCAGATGATTGGCGATGAATTTCATCCGGCTGCCGTTGCCGTACCGTCCGAGATCGGCGCTTTGCTTGGCGAAGTCGGCGAACAGGTCCTCGCACCGGGCGATCGCTTGGCTGTCGCCGCTGGCATAGACGATGAGATCGCGAACCCTGGCCTGCGCGCCGGTTCCGCTCAGTGGACAATCCAGCGCGATATGGCCGGCCGTCTTCAAAATGGCTTCGAAGCGGAGCTTGTCGGCGATGCTCAGGGTCGAGAGCTCGGCTACGATGCGTGAGGATTGGCCGGAACCGGCGATTTTCCCTGCGACATCCTCGACGGCGGCCGGAGTGGGAAGGCTGGTCATGATGATCGGTGCGTCTCGCACGACCTGCGCGATATCGCCGGCGATCTCGACATTTGCCTTGGCAAGCTCGGCGCACCGCGCGGCGTCGGTATCAAAGCCGATCACCCGCCATCCACGCTCGACCAGGTTGCGCGCAATCGCGCCTCCCATGATGCCAAGTCCGATAATACCGACGGTCTTGTCCATGCGTTCGCTCCCCATGATATGCGATCGATTTTTGCTTGCGGGCAACGCGGCCCACTTCAAAGATGGTGATCAGACGAGGACAATCATCAAGTCGCTTCGACCGGTCAAGCGCGATGCGTCCACCGAGGGTCGGCTCGCGGTGCAGGAAGGTCCTAAAGGGCAGAGTCGCGTCTTGAACATTGGGTGATCAGGCGATAAACAACGAAGGCAGTCTCGGCCGCGTTAACAAGGGGCGAGTGAGGAAACGTCAATGGCAGGTGCCGGCCAGCAACCGAACGCAAGGTTTTCCTCAGGCCCGGATGCGGACGTCGCCTACGCCGCCATGATTGCCCGTGCCATGGCACTGATCCCGCGCCTGCGCGAGCGCGCTTCCCGAACCGAAGAGTTGCGGCGTCTGCCGCCCGAAACCGAGCGTGAGTTGCACGAATCGGGTTTGTTCAGGATTGTGCAGCCAAAGCGGGTGGGTGGCTCCGAATTCGACTATGTCGCGCTGGTAGATTGCGCCGATGCGATCGGGCAGGCCGATGCATCGGTGGCCTGGAATTTCGCCAATCTCGCCAGCCACCATTGGATGCTGGGCATGTTCGACAAGCGCGCCCAGGATCTGGTGTGGGACAAGGACGCCAATGCCCTGATCGCATCTTCCTTCATTTTTCCAGCCGGCCGCGCCAGGAAAGTGGATGGCGGGTATGTGCTGCGGGGCAACTGGCCGTTCTCGTCGGGCGTGGATTCCTGCGAATGGAATATGCTGGCAAGCGTAGTTTCCTCCGACGATGAGGCTGATGGCATCGAGTACCGGATCTTTCTGGTCAACAAAAGCGACTACAAGATCCTCGACACCTGGAACGCGACCGGATTGCGCGGAACCGGATCGAACGACGTTGAAGTAAAAGACGCCTTTGTTGCCGAGCCCATGACGCTGGCGGTGAGCGATCTCGACGGCGGGCCGACCCCCGGCAGCGCCGTCAACCCCAACGCGCTTTACGCGCTGCCGGTGTTCTCATTGTTCCCCTATGTACTTTCGGGCGTGGCGCTTGGAAACGCCCAAGCCTGTCTCGACGACTACGTCGAGATCGCGCGGCACAGAGCCTCAACCTACAATCGCGCCAAAATCGGCGACCTCCAGAGTACGCAGATCAAGATTGCCGAGGCTTCCGCCAAGATCGATGCGGCCCGTCTGATCATGCGCTCGACCTGCATCGAGGCGATGGCTGATGCCAGGCGCGGCTACGTTCCGGATATCGCCGGGAAGACCAAATCACGCCGCGACAGCGCCTTTTCCGTTAATCTCTGCACGGAGGCAGTATCGTTGTTGTTTTCAGCAAGCGGAGCGCGGGGATTGTTCACGACAGGAGTGCTGCAGCGGCAGTTTCGCGATGCCCACGCCATCAATTCGCACATCGCATTCAATTTCGATGCGGCTGGCACCAATTACGGTCGGGTGGCGCTTGGCTTGCCCTCCGAAAATCTGACGCTTTGAGACGGCGGATGACTGACGCCCCGAAGCATCCGATCAATCCGGACCCGGCCAACGAACTGGCCAGCGATCATTCGCCGGTCGATCCCAGGGATTTCCGCAATGCACTCGGGACCTATGCCACCGGGGTCACCATCATTACGGCCATCGCGGCCAATGGAAAGCCCTATGGGCTGACCTGCAATTCGTTCGCCTCGGTCTCGCTAAACCCGCCGCTGGTGCTCTGGAGTCTCGGGATGTTTTCTCAGGGGTTGAGCATCTTCCAGGACGCGAGCCATTTCGCGGTCAATGTGCTCGGCGCATCGCAGCAGGCGCTTTCCAACAAATTCGCGAAATCCTCCGAAGACAAGTTCATCGGCGTCGACTGGACGCCCGGGCTTGGCGGCTCGCCGTTGCTTGCCGGCAGCGTGGCCAATTTTCAATGCCGCTCGGCAGGCCGATATTATGGCGGCGACCACGTCATCTTCCTCGGCGCCGTCGAAGCCTATGCGTACAATCGGCAGGAGCCGTTGTTGTTTGCGCGCGGCGCCTATGGGCGGTTTCTCCCCGATGGCGGCGGGGCAGCGTCGAAGCCATGAGCAAGAAGCCGCCGCCCAAGCGCGCTCGCGCCAAGCAGAAGCGGTTATCCCCCGACGATCGCCGCCGAGAATTCGTCGCCAAGGCGACCGAATTTTTCGCGGACGAAGGATTTGGCGGCGGTACGCGCGATCTGGCGCGTCGGCTGGGCGTCACGCAGCCGCTGCTGTACCGCTATTTTCCCAGCAAGGACGATCTGATCAAGGAAGTCTATCGCACGGTCTATCTGGAGCCGCTCGACACCGGTTGGGAAAAGCTGCTCACCGACCGCTCGCGGCCGATCCGCGACAGGCTGCGGGAGTTCTATAACGCCTATACCGATGTGATCTTCAGGCGCAAATGGCTGCGCATCTATCTCTATTCGGGCCTGAAGGGATTGGATATCAACCGCTGGTACGTCGGCGTGGTGCGGGACCAGATCCTGACGCCCATCATCAGGGAATGCCGCCATGAAGCGGGGCTTCCGGCGCAAAGCAAACCGACCGCATCCGAACTGGAGGTGGCCTGGGTGTTTCACAGCGGCATATTCTACTATGGGGTCCGCAAATACATCTACGAATCTCCGGTGCTCGAAGACAAGGAGCGGATGATCAGCGATGCGCTGGATGTTTTTCTGGCGGGCTTCGGACGCGTCATCGCTGAGCCGGCTACGCCCGGGCGTCCGCCGGTGAAGGCAGTTGGCTGAAATCGGGGCTAGATGGCCTCGATCGTGCCGCTTTTCACCGACTGCTGAATTGCTTCAAAACATCGGACATTCGTCAGCATCTCCTCCGGCGAAACCGGGTAGGGCGCTTGGCCAAGCGCGGCGCGGCCGAAGGCCTCCAGATTGTCCCGGACCGCCGGATGCGGCGCATGGAAGATCGTCATCGGCGTCTGGTTCCGATGCGCGCTGGTCACGTCCCAGCCGGTCGAATTCTCGGGATGGCTGCGATCGCGGATTTCCATCCAGCCCTTCGAACCGAGCAACGCGAGCCGCCCCATGAACGGCGTCACCAGCACCGCGCCCAGCGATGCGGTGGCGCCGCCTTCAAAACCGATCGTCATCGACAGCGTATCGCCGTTCTCGAAATCGCTGCCCAATCGCGCTAGCCGCGCCCAGACGCTGACGGGCCGGCCGAGCAGCGCGATCGAAAGATCGACCATGTGAATGCCGGTGGCCGACAGCGGGCCGACCGGATTTGCCGCATCCGACAGCCGCCAGTTGTCGCCCGGCAATTTCAGGAATTTGTCCTGGCTGAAATTGCCCTCCAGCAGCAGCGGATGGCCGAATTCGCCTGACGCAAATCGCCTGCGCATGTCAATGAAGGCGGGCTCGAACCGCCGTTCATGGCCGATACCCAACTGGACACCGGCCGTGTTCGCGGCCGCGATCGCGGCTTGCGCATCGATAACCGTCGTGCACAGCGGCTTCTCGCAGAAGACATGCCGTCGCGATTTCGCGGCTGCAATGATCTGCTCCGCATGCTGCTGCTGGGGCGTGCACAGGATGATCGCATCGACGGTCTCATTCGCCAGGGCGTCCTCGAACCGCGCCGCGGTTGCGATGCCGAGTGCCGCCGCGGCAGCCCGCGCCTGTTCATTGGGATCGACGCCCAGCACCGGCGCGATGATCGCGTTGTTCCGCAGCGTCTTGAGGATAGTTTGTCCCCACCATCCCAGACCAATGACAGCGGCCTTGATCATGCGGCCTCCGGTCGGGATCACGGTCTCGACATTTCGGCGCGGTACCAGTCACCGATCTCGCTCGCGGTCATCAGCGCCACGCCGTCATGGCCGATGACATAATCGAGCAGCGCTTCCAGATATTTGATGCGGTGCGGAACGCCGGTAATGTAGGGATGAATCGAAATCGCCATGACCCGCGCGTTGCCTGCGCCCTCGAGATACAACCGGTCGAACTGATCGGTGCAGCGCTTCAGAAACTGTTCGGAAGGCAGATGCTGCAGCGCGTGGATGACGATGTCGTTGGTCTCGACCGAGTAGGGGATGGTCGTGATCGTGCCATGCGGCGTCGCGATGTCCTGCGGGAGATCGTCGATCACCCAGTCCGCTACGTATTCGATGCCGTGGAGGCGCAGGAGATCGAGAGTCTCGCCGGTCTCCGTCAGGCCCGGACTTTCCCACGATCGGGGCGGCTTGCCGCTGAACTTTGCAATGGTGTCGACGGCCCGCTTGATCGCAGCGGCCTGATTGTCGAGCCTGTGCATCGGGCCCTGCACGAAGCCGTGACCCATGAATTCAAAGCCCGCTTCGAGCGCTGCCGATGCGACCCGGGGATAGGAGCTGCAGACGTTGGCGTTCAAGGCGAGCGTCACGGGCATGTTGCGGTCGGTCAGCGCCTTGAACTGCCGCCAGAAGCCGGCGCGCATGCCGTATTCATGCCAAGACCAGTTCGGCACGTCCGGCAGCAGCGGCTGTCCCATCGGTGGGCTCAGCACGGTCCGCGGCATGGCGTTCTCGATCCGCCATTCCTCGACATTGAGGATGACCCATACCGCGAGCTTCTTGCCGCCCGGCAGCGTCAGTTTCGGCCGGTCGACCTGCGCCTGATAGGGGATGCGATCGGTGAGCGCCATGGTGCCCCTCAACTGGCCGCGGACGACTGCGCCGATTTCAGCGGTTTCGCAGCACCGGCATCGACGCGCGGCATGACCTGTTCAGCCATCAGGATCATCGACTGGCGTCCGAGTTCGCGATCCTTCCAGTCCTTGCCCGCATATAAGAGCGTGCCGAACTGGCCGACCTCGTCCTGGAACGCCAGCAACTGATCCGCCACGCTGTCGGGCGTGCCATAGATGATCAGTCTGTCGCAGATCATTTCCAGCGTCACTTCATCATCGGGCTGGTCGCGCCGGGTCTTGAACAGCTCGATACGGCCGTTCTTTTTCAGCTTCGTGAACAGCGAGCGGTAGTAATAGACGTAAGGCCCATCCGGATCGGTCGCATAGGCTTTTGCGGTTGCCGCGTCCTTGGCGACAAACACGCTTTTGGCCACGCGCCAGTTGCCGGGATCGGCCGCGCGGCCGCTGCGCTCGCAACCCTCGACATATTTCGGCCAGTGGCTCTTGACCCACGCCGGCATCAAAAAATTGGCCGAGATCGGATCCCAGCCGCGCGCGGCGGCCTCGGTGACGCCCTTCGAGAATGGCGCCACGGCGGTTACGACGATCGGCGGATGCGGCCTTTGCAAGGGGCGGGCGATGATTCCCTGGCCGATGTCCCTGATCAGGGTCCTTTCCGTGGAGATGTTCCAGTACTTTCCCTGAATGTTGTACGGCGGCTCGCTGGTCCAGATTTCCAGCACCTGGTTGATCGATTCGAGAAACATGGCGTTGCGGTCGGCGTCGAGATTACCGAACAATTCGGCGTCCGACAGCAGTCCCCCCGGACTGATTCCGAAAATCAGGCGTCCATCGAGCATGTGATCGAGCATCGCCATGGTCGCGGCGACGGTGGCGGGATGGGTGTTCGGCATGTTGACCGTGCCGGTGCCGAGCCTGATTTGTTTGGTGGCGGCGGCGATCCAGGCCAGGAACGCGATGCAGGAGGTGATGTTCTCGGCCTGGTCGGTAACGTGTTCGCCGACATAGGCCTCGGTGAACCCGAGTTCGTCCGCCAGCAGGAAAGCTTCGCGGTCTTCCCGCAACGAGAGCTTCCAGTCCTTGCCGAGCGGGTGGATCGGCATCGTAAAGAAACCCAGATTCATCGCCTGCTTCTCCCCCGGGACCGTTCTTGATGCGCGCCGACCACGCGCCGTTCGTGATATTATGACATGTCCAAAAGTCGAATGCTGCGAAATAATCGCTCGATAAACAAACTTGACCTTTGATGGTGAGCGCCGTCTAATCTGCGGAAAAATACGCCGAAAAGCCGGCCGGGGGAGGTCACGTCCATGAAAGCCTCGGCTTTCAGTTACGCACGCGCAACCAGTGTCGCCAACGCATTGGAATTGCTCGGGACACATGGGGACAGGGCAAAGGTGCTGTCGGGCGGCCAGAGCCTGATGCCCGCGATGAATCTGCGCCTGATCTCTCCGGAACTGATCGTCGATATCGGCGAGCTCGCCGAGTTGCGCGGCATCGCGGTCTGCCGCGATGTCCTCCGCATCGGTGCCCTGACACGGCATGTCGATCTGCAGCGATCGCCGGAGGCGGCCGCGCACGCGCCGCTGCTGACGGAAGCGGTTGCTCATGTCGCGCACCCCGCGATTCGCAACAGGGGGACTCTTGGCGGCAGCCTTGCGCATGCCGACCCTGCCTCCGAACTGCCGGCCTGCATGGTTGCGCTGAATGCGACGATTATCGTGCGTGGATCGAGGGGCGAGCGGCGAATCGCGGCCGTGGATTTCTTCAAGGGGATTTATGAGACGGGACTCTCGGCGGATGAATTGCTCATTTCCGTCGAATTGCCGGTTGGGCGAAAGGGTTCCTCGCATTTCTTTCACGAATTCGCCCGGCGGCACGGCGATTACGCCATAGCCGGTCTCGCGGCGCAGGCGATCATGGACGGCGGTCTATTCGCCGACCTGCGCCTGATCTTCTTTGCCGTCGGCGATCGTCCGGTATCGGCCAGGGCCGCGCACGGCCTGATCGGCGTCCCCGTCACGCCCGGCCTGTTGTCGGACGCATTGGCGGCACTCGGCGGGGAGCTCGATCCCCAGGAGGATCAGCAGGCGTCGGCCTCGATGCGCCGGCATCTCGCCAGGGTGCTGATGCGGCGTTGCGTGGCTGCGCTGCTTGGCCGCCCCGATCTCGATGCGGGGGGAACTGCGTGACGGCTCCCGTTCCAATCTCGCTCGAGGTCAACGGCGAGCGCGTCGATGCGCATGTCCTGCCGCGGCTAAATCTCGCGGACTTCCTGCGCGAGCATCGTCAACTCACCGGAACCCATGTCGGCTGCGAGCACGGCGTGTGCGGTGCCTGCACGGTGCGCTTCAACGGCGACATCGTTCGATCCTGCCTGATGCTGGCGGTGCAGGCGCACGGCGCGACAGTCCAGACCATCGAGGGATTGTCCGACAGCGGCGAGGTCGCCGATCTGCAGGCCGCGTTCCGCGATCGCAACGCGCTGCAGTGCGGCTATTGCACGCCGGGCATGCTGATGGCGGCACAGGATTTGTTGAAACAGCAGGCCGAGCCGGACCGGGAACAGATCCGCGAGCACCTTTCCGGCAATTACTGTCGCTGCACCGGCTACCAGGCCATTATCGATGCGGTCGAGACCACGGCGCGAATGCGCGCAGGGTCCCAGCCATGACCGTGACCTCGGCCAATCCTGAAATTCTCTCCGAGCTCGATCGGCCGAACTCCTATATCGGCAAGGTGGTCCCGCGCCCGAACCTCGAGCGGCTGATGCAGGGGCGGGGACTTTACGTCAGCGATATGGAATTGCCGCGCATGGCGCATGCGGCGTTTCTGCGCTCGCCCCATGCCCATGCGAAAATCATCGCTATCGATGCCACGGAGGCGCGGCGGCTGCCCGGAATCATCGCCGTTGTGACCGGCGCAGAGCTTGCGGCCGTCATCACGCCGTGGGTAGGTGTGCTCTCGCATCTAAAGGGCCTCAAATCGGCGCCGCAGCATTCGATCGCGATCGATCGGGTCTGCTGGCAGGGCGAGGCCGTCGCCGCCATCGTGGCAACCAGCCGCGCCGTGGCCGAGGACGCGGCGGAACTCGTGCGGGTTGAATACGAGGAACTGGAGGCGGTGACGGATATGCGCACCGCGCTCGATCCGGATACCTTGGTCATTCACTCTGCGCTCGGCGACAATCTTGCCTTCGAGCGCAACCTCGATGCCGGTGCTGTCGACGCGGCATTCGCCGATTCCGACGAAGTGGTGGAGGCGGATTTCGCCTTCGGCCGGCATACCGGCGTGACGCTGGAGCCGCGCGCGGTGGTAGCCGACTGGAATGCCGCCGAACAAAGGCTGACGATCTATCAGGGCACGCAGGCGCCGCACATGGTGCAGAACATTGCAGCCCTCCATCTGCGGCTGGAGGAGCAGCAGGTTCGCGTGGTCTGCAAGGATGTCGGCGGCTCCTTCGGCATCAAGGTCCACATCTATGCCGATGAAATGGCGACCTATGCGCTCTCGAAATTGCTGCGCCGGCCGATCAAATTCGTCGCCGACCGGGTCGAAAGTTTCAACACCGATATTCACGCCCGCGACCATCGCTGCAAGGGGCGGATCGGCGTCAAGCGCGACGGCAGCATCACGGCGTTCGAGATCGACGATCTCACCGGCATCGGTCCCTATTCGATGTATCCGCGCACCAGCGCCATCGAAGCCAACCAGGTCGTCAACCTCGTCGGCGGCCCGTATGTGACGAAGAACTACCGCGCTCGCGCCCGCGTCGTGTTCCAGAACAAGAACGTAATGTGCCAGTATCGCGCGGTCGGCCACCCCATCGCATGTTCGGTGACGGAAGGGTTGGTCGATCTGGCGGCCGCGAAAATCGGGATGGATCCCGTGGAAATCCGCCGCCGCAATCTCATCGCCGATGACGCTTACCCCTGCGCGTCGCCCTCAGGTCTGCGGTTTGAGTTGTTGTCGCATCACGCCGCGATGAACAAGCTGATGGCAATGATGGACTATGACGGCTTGCGGGCAGAGCAGGCGGCGTTGCGAAGCAAGAACATTCATCGCGGCATCGGGATCGCGAGCTTCATCGAGGTCACCAATCCCAGCGCGGCATTTTACGGGGTCGGCGGCGCCCGCATCTCGTCGCAGGACGGCGTCGCGGTGCGGCTGGACGCCCAGGGTTCGGTGATCTGCCAGACCAGCATCACCGAGCAGGGGCAGGGCTCCGAATCGCTCACCGCGCAGATCGTCGGTAGCGTCCTCGGGGTTCCGATGGAGCGCGTCCGCGTGATCCTGGGTGATACCGACAACACGCCCTATGGCGGCGGCACCTGGGCATCGCGCGGCGCCGGGATCGGCGGCGAGGCGGCGCTTCAGGCGGCCAAGATCCTGCGCAAGAATATTCTCGATGTCGCGGCCGCGATTTTGCAGTCGTTACCGGCGGAACTCGACATCGCCAACGGTGCGGTGGTGAATGCAGGCGACGGCTCATCGCGCATGGAGCTGCGCGAACTCGCCCGGATCGTCTATTTTCGCCCGGACACGCTGCCGCCCGGCATTCAACCGGAACTGATGGCGACGCGCCATTTCGTGCCGCGCGAATATCCCTTTGCGTTCACCAACGGCGTTCAGGCCTGCTGGCTGGAAGTCGACACCGACACCGGCTTCATCAAGCTGCTCCGGCACTGGGTGGTCGAGGATTGCGGCACCATCATCAATCCGCAGTTGGTCGACGAGCAGATCCGGGGCGGGGTCGTGCAGGGGCTCGGCGCGGCGCTGTTCGAGAAATGCATCTACGACGAGCGCGGCCAACTGACCAACGCCAATATGGCCGATTATCTGGTCCCGATGTCCGGCGAAATGCCCGATATCGATGTCGGCCACGTGGTGTCGCCGACCGCCGAGACCGAGCTGGGGGCCAAGGGCGCCGGAGAGGCCGGGACGGCCGGCGCCGCCGCGGCAGTCGCCAATGCGGTGAATGATGCGCTCAGGCCATTCGGCGCCATGATCACCGAAATTCCGCTGACGCCGCAGGTCATCCTGACCGCGCTGGGAAGAATTTGAGCAAGGACGAGCCCGCAAAATCGAATATAATGAAGCCAACAACATAAAATCCAGGGGAGGACACTATGACCAAAAAAGCCACTAAATCCGGATCGATAACCCGCCGCCGTCTGCTGACGACGGTTGGCGCGGGTGCTGCGATGCTTGGGCTGAACTCAAGCGTTCGTGCTCAACAGCCGCCCATCAAAGTCGGCATGAGCATGGCTCAAACCGGCGGTCTCGCGGGCGGTGGCAAGGCTTCGCTGCTTGGCATCGAGATCTGGCGGGACGACGTCAACGCCAGGGGTGGCTTGCTCGGCCGCAAGGTCGAACTTGTGGTCTATGACGACAAATCGAGCGCTTCAGAGACTCCGGCGATCTACTCAAAGCTGCTGGACGTCGACAAGGTCGATCTCCTGTTCGCGCCTTACGCAACCGTGCCAACGGCGCCGATCATGCCGCTCGTCAAATCGCGCGGCCTGTTGCTGATCGGTAACTTCTCGTTCCAGGTGAACAGCAAGGTTGGCCACGACATGTGGTTCAACAATGCGCCGTGGGGGCCGGCCGACAGCTGGGCAGCATCGTTCCTCGGACTGGGCCAGAAGGCCGGCGGCAAATCCGTTGCGCTTCTCGCGGCAGACCAGGAATTCGCGCAGAATTTGGCGGTCACCGCCAGGGACGTCGCAAAGAAGTCAAACATGCCGATCGTCTTCGACCAGGCCTATCCTCCAAACACGGTGGAATTCTCCGGCATCATCCGCTCGCTCAAGGCCAGCAAGCCTGACATCGTCTATGTCGCGTCCTATCCGCCGGATTCTGCGGGAATCTTGCGCGCCGTGAATGAGATCGGGATCGGGGACAACGTCAAGATTTTCGGCGGCGGCATGGTTGGCCTGCAATTCGGCGCGGTAATGGAAAACCTGGGCTCGCTGCTCAACGGCGTCGTCAACTACAATTCATGGCTCCCGGAACCGAGCATGTATTTCGACGGGACCAAGGCGTTCTTCGAGACCTACACGAAACGGGCCGTGGAAGCCAAGGTCGATCCGCTCGGCTATTATCTTGCGCCGTTCGGCTACGCCAGCGGTCAACTCGTCGAGCAGGCCATCAAGGCGACGGGCTCGCTTGATCAGAAGGCGCTCGCAAAATATCTGCGTGAAAACGAGCACAAGACCATCGTTGGCCCGATCGCGTTTTCGGCAGACGGCGAGCGAAAGGAAACCGCGACGCTGCAGGCGCAGTTCCGTGGTGTCGTGGACAAGAACATCGAGCAGTTCCGCGGCCCGGGCAAGCAGGTGATCCTGTTCCCGGACAAATTCAAGTCTGGCGATCTGATCAGCCCCTTTGAGGTTGCCCGGAAGTAGATCTCGCGGTCTATTTTCGGAACATGACGCAGTTGCCCGGGATCGGTACAAATGATCCCGGGCAACTGAATCGAATAACCCGGTGTACACAAATCGGGGAAGCGACGGCCCAAGGGCGGGTCAAGGGGGACCTCAATTGTTTTCATTTGACCTGCTGCTCGATGCGGTGGTGACGGGTGTGCTGCTCGGCTGCTTCTATGCGGCAGTCAGCCTTGGATTGTCGCTCTCCTTCGGCCTGCTCGACGTTCCCCACGTCGCCCATCCGGCCTTTCTGGTAATGGCATCCTACGGGGTGTTTTTCCTCAACGAACAGTTCGATATCGACCCGCTGCTGGCCGGGCTGTTGATTACGCCGCTGCTCTTCGTGTTCGGTCTTGTCGCCTACCGCCTGTACTACGAGACATTCGAAAAGCGCGGCAGCGATGCTGGCGTGCGCGGGATCGCGTTCTTCTTCGGCATCGCCTTCATCATCGAAGTGCTGCTCATTATGCAATTCGGTGTGGACCAGCGCTCGGTCACGGCATCCTATATCGGCAAGGCCTGGCGGATCGGGGAAATGCGGATTCCGTTCCGGCTGCTGGTCGCGTTCGCGGTGGCCGCTGCGCTGACGATCTTGCTGACGTTGTACCTGTCGCGAACGTTCATGGGACGCGCGATCCGCGCGGTCGCGCAGGACCAGGAGGCGCTGCGACTGATGGGCGCCAACCCGATCCGGATCAAGCAATGGGCGTTCGGCATTGCTACGGCCGTGCTGGGGGTCGCCGGCGCCCTGCTTATCATCGTTGCTCCCGTCGATCCGACGCTCGACCGTTCCTATATCGGGCGGACCTTCTGCGTCGTGGTCATGGCAGGGCTCGGCAGCATGAGCGGCACGCTCGTCGCCGCCATCATCCTTGGCGTCGCTGAAACGATCGTCCTGACGCTGTTCGGCGCTTCCTGGGCGCCGGCCATTTCGTTCGCGATGCTGCTCGGCATTCTCGCCGTCCGGCCGCAAGGTCTGTTCGGTAGGCGGTCATGAGTCGCAACAGCCTGTTTTTCTGGATCGGCGCGGTTTTCTTTCTCGCCGCAGCCCTGCTGATGACGCAGGTGATCGGCAACGAATATCCCTTCTTTGCCTGCTACGTGATCCTGCAGTTCATCGTGCTCTCCGTGTCATGGAGCATCCTCGGCGGCTATGCGGGTTATGTGAATTTCGGCACCAGCGCTTTTTTCGGCATGGGCGTCTACACGGCCGTGTTTCTGTTCAAGGTGGCTGGCGCGCCGCTTGCCGTGCAGATCGCAGCCGCAGCCGCCGTCGGCGCCCTCATGGGATTTGCCCTGGGCCTGCTGACCTTGCGCATGCAGGGTATCTTCTTCTCGATTGCGACGATTGCGCTGACGATTATCATCGAAACATCGATTACGAACTGGCGATACATCGGCGGCGCAGCCGGCATTCAGATGCAGCGGCCGCCGGTGATGGCTCCCTTCAACAGCTATGTGCAGATGCTGTTTTTCGTCCAGGCGCTCCTCGTGGTGCTGGCGATCGGGACATCGCGCTACATTCAAAATTCATGGATGGGCCACGGGTTGCAGGCGCTCAAGGACGACGAACTCGCCGCCGAATGCACCGGCGTGCCGACCCTGCGGCTGAAGCTGCTGGCGTGCGTGATCTCCGGGGCGCTGATGTGCGCGGCCGGCGCGCCCGCCGCGATGTACCTGCAATACGCGGACCCTTCGTCCGCGTTCAATCTCAATTACTCGGTCACGGTGCTCGCGATGTCGCTGATCGGCGGAACCGCGCATTGGGCGGGCCCGGTGGTTGGCGCAATCCTGTTGGGCACGACGCAACAATTGCTGACCGTTACCATCTCATCGGAAGTCAATTTGCTGGTGCTCGGCGTGATGCTGATCTTGTTCGTGGTGGCGGCGCCGGAGGGTATCATTGGCCTTATCCGAAGGGTTCGCCATAACCGCAACGAGGGCGAAGGATGATGGCCCCCGAAACGAACGGACCCCTGCTGCGGATATCGGCGCTTACCAAGCGGTTCGGCGGTTTCACTGCGCTCGACAATGTCAGCGTCGATATTCGCCCGGGAGAGCGCTTCGGCCTCATCGGCCCGAACGGCTCTGGAAAGACGACGCTGATCAATTGTATTTCCGGCGCGTTCCGTACCGAGGCCGCCACCGTGGTGTTCCGTGACGAGGACATCACGCGGTTGTCGCCGCATGTGCGAACGCGCCGCGGCATCGCGCGCAGTTTCCAGATTCCGCGACCGTTCAAAAGCATGACGGTCGCCCAAAACCTCATGGTGGCGCTGGACTTCGCGAGCGGTACCGGCGACTTCGTTCCGGCCGCGCAGCGGCGCGACACCCTGATGTCGATCCTGACGCGGATGGGCCTCGAGTCAAAGGCCGACGTGTCAGCCGCGAAACTCAGCCAGGTCGAATTGCGCAAGATGGAACTCGCCCGCGCGATGGCGACGCATCCGAAGCTGTTGATTTCCGACGAGGCCATGGCCGGCCTTTCGAGTTCGGAAGTCGACGAGGTGCTCGATCTCCTCATGAGCCTTGCCGATCAGGGCATCACCATCATCATGATCGAACACATCATGCAGGCGGTGATGCGTTTCTCGGACCGCATGATGTGCCTCGATGCCGGCAGGATCATCGCGATCGGCACGCCGGCCGAGGTCATGGCCAACGAGCGCGTGCAGGAGGCTTACCTTGGCACTTAGCCTTGCCATTAACGGCCTCGATGCGGGCTATGGCGCCGTGAAGGCGCTGCGCGGCGTCAGTTTACACGTCGAGGCCGGCGAAACCGTCGCATTGCTTGGTACCAACGGCAACGGCAAGAGCACGCTGATGAAGTGCGTCGCGGGCCTGGTTCGGCCAGAGCGCGGAAGTATGTCGCTGACGGTCGACGGACAGGCGCATGATCTGACTAAACTGTCGACCGAGGCCATCGTCGATCTCGGCGTGGCGCTGGTTCCCGAGGGGCGACGGCTATTTCCCAGGCTCACCGTGTTGGAAAATTTGATGCTTGGAGCCTTCCGGAAGGCCGCCCGGCGCAACATCGATCGCAACCTTGCACTCGCCTTCGAAACATTCCCGGCCCTCAAGGGGCGACAGAGCCAACTCGCCGGCACCATGTCAGGCGGTCAGCAACAGATGCTGGCCATCGCGCGTGCGCTGATGTCGTCGCCGCGTCTGTTGTTGATCGATGAGCCTTCGGTGGGCTTGTCGCCGCTGCTGGTCTCGCAGACCATCGCCAAGATCGGTGAACTCAATCGGCATCTCGGTCTGACGGTGCTGATGGCGGAGCAAAACTTCAATCAGGCGATCCGGATCGCCGATCGCGGTTACATCATCGTCCATGGTGAGATCGTCGTCGCGGCCGATTCGGTCGACGAACTGAGAGGCAACGACATCGTCAAGCGGCTCTATCTCGGCGGGGTCGCATGATTGCCCGCAAGGGTTTCTGGCGCGCTGCGAATTGGCCGCAGGTTCGGGTCCTGCCGCCGATGTGACCGGACGTTATCGCATTGCAACCTAACGGGCATATCGGCGCTGCCTGGAGCCGAAAAGCCCTCTTGTGGCCTTGATCTCAATCAACGCTTTCTGCTTCAATCGGACTAGAAATTGCACATAAGTCAGCCGTTCTTGGGAGGAATATCATGAGCGTGACGCCAGTCAGGGCAAGGCCCAGCTCACGGCCTCCCGAATCGCCGCGTGGCTTGGCGCTGTTGCGCGATCCGCTGCTGAACAAGGGCACTGCCTTCACGGAAGCCGAGCGCGACGGGCTGGGATTGCGCGGCTTCCTGCCCGCGCATGTGCTTTCGATGGAGGATCAGGTCGAGCGCGTACTGGTCAATCTGCGCGGCCTGCCCAGCGATCTGGAGAAATACATCGCACTCAACTCGCTCCACGACCGCAACGAGGCGCTGTTTTTCCGCGTCGTGTGCGACAATATCGATGAAATCCAGCCGCTGATTTACACCCCGACGGTGGGGCTCGCCTGTCAGCGGTTCGGCCTCATCTTCCAGCGGCCGCGCGGGATGTTCATCAGCGCCAACGACCGCGGCCGGGTCGCGGAACTGCTCGGCAACTGGCCCTATCCGGCGAAGCTGATCGTCGTCACGGACGGCGAGCGTATCCTTGGTCTCGGCGATCTCGGCGCGCACGGCATGGGCATTCCGGTCGGCAAGCTCTCGCTCTATTCGGCCTGCGCCGGTATCCATCCGGAGCACTGCCTGCCTGTCATGCTGGACGTCGGTACCAGCAATGAGGATTTCCTGAAGGATCCCTATTATATCGGCCTGCGCCGAAAGCGCCTGACCGGCGCGGCTTACGATGAATTCGTCGACGAATTCGTTACCGCCGCGCGCGAGGCGTTTGGCGGCGTGCTGATCCAGTTCGAGGATTTCGCCAATCACTCGGCGTTCCGGCTGCTGCACAAATATCGCGACAGGATAAGCGTCTTCAACGACGACATTCAGGGGACGGCGGCGGTGGCGCTCGCCGGCCTGTTCTCGGCTTTGCGGACGACCGGCGGAAAACTCGCCGATCAGAAGGTGCTGTTCCTCGGCGCGGGCGAGGCCGCAACCGGTATCGCCGATCTCATCGTCTCCGCCATGATGGCGGAAGGTGCATCCGAAGCCGATGCGCTGCAGCGCACCTGGCTCGTGGACTCGCGCGGCCTTGTCGTCAGGAGCAGGGCAGGCCTCACCGACCACAAGCTTCGTTACGCGCATGATCATGCGCCGATCGGCGATTTCCTCACCGCGATCCAGACCCTCAAACCTACCGCGATCGTCGGCGTTGCGGCCGTTGGCGGCGCCTTCACGCCCGAGGTGCTGCAGACCATGGCCGACATCAACGAGCGCCCGATCGTGTTTGCGCTCTCCAATCCGACCTCGAAGGCCGAATGCTCCGCCGAGGAAGCTTATCGGCATACCGGAGGCCGCGCGCTGTTCGCCTGCGGCAGCCCCTATGATCCCGTGAAACTCGACGGCAAGACCTTCGTGCCTCGCCAGGGCAACAATTCCTACATCTTCCCCGGCGTCGGTCTTGGCGCGATCGCGAGCGGATCAAGGCTGGTGACCGATGAGATGTTCATGGCCGCCGCGCACACGCTGGCCTATCTCGTCAACAAGGATGATATCGAACAGGGCAGCCTCTATCCGGCGCTCCCGCGGATCCGCGAAGTCTCGGCGCACATCGCCGCGGCGGTCGCCGAGGTCGCCTACAACCGCGGTCTCGCCACGACGCCCAAGCCGAACGATCTGATGGCATTCGTTCAGTCGCAGATGTACGACCCACACTATTGAGGCAGGCCCGCCCCGCGCTGCTTCATTCTGCGGCCACGCTGCGCCGCGCACTCTCCGGCCGGGTGGTGACCACGACCTTGATGGCGTCCTCGACCCGGTCGCGCGCGTATCGGAGTGCGGTGGGCAGATCGGCCAGTGCAAAAGTATGGGTGTGGATCTTCGTGGCGTCGAAGCGCTTTTCGGCCATCAGAGCCATCGCCCGGCGCGTGGCGCTGCGGCCTTCGCCGCGAATGCCGTAGACGTAGATATTGTTCTTCACGAGTTGGGCGATATCAGTGGTGACGGGATCGTGCGGGAATGCGGCAAGGCAGATCTTGCCGCCGCGATTGGCCATATGGATGGCCTGGTTGACGGTGGCCTCGGTGCCGGCGCACTCCACCACATAGTCCGCTCCGATGCCGCCGGTGAGCGCCTTGACGACATCAACCGCGTTCTCTTCGGCGATGTTGATGACGCGGTCGGCGCCCAACTCCTTGCCGATAGCAAGCCGCTTGTTGCGCGTCCCAGTCAGGATCACGGGGCTTGCTCCCAGCGCCTTGGCAACCGCGACAGCGAGCAGCCCGATCGGGCCCGGACCGATCACGACAACGCTTTCACCGGCGACCAGCCCGCCTAGCTCGGTGAGGCCGTACATCGACGTGCCGGCGGTGACCACCAGCGTTGCTTCCGCATCGCTCATGGTATCGGGCACCCGCGCCAGCGTGTTGATGTGATTGACCGCGTATTCGGCGAAACCGCCGTCGGTGGTGAAGCCGTTGGCGCGGTGGCCCTTGTCCGGCTTTCCGTAGTTGAGGCACGACGTGTACATGCCCTGCCTGCATCGCTTGCATTGCCCGCAGCCGGCGTGGATTTCCACGCTGACCCGTTCGCCGATCCTGAACTCGTCGACGTCGGGTCCGAGCGCTGCAACCGTGCCCATATATTCATGGCCCGGCGTGAAGTTCTTGTTGAAGGGCAGGCCGCCGCCGATACTCGCCGGCGAGCCGCCGTGGATGATCTCGAGATCGGTGGCGCAGATCGCAACCGCGTCGATGCGGACCAGAACTTCCGCGCGGCCAGGGATGGGCGTTGGCTTTTCAAGCAGCGAAAGCTCATCCGGGTTACCCAGAACCCAGGCTCTCATGTGCGCCGGAACGGGAAGTTCGGGTGATGTCGTGACGCCTGCCGGTTCGTACATCGGCGTGTACCCCCTGTGTATTGAAACCCTATCGGAAAATCGCCGGCGGTAAAATTCCCGTTTCGACTAGTCGGCCGGCCTCAACCAGCCTGCTCGGCCGACAGTTTGTAGATTTCGAGCGCATCGGCGTCCGCCCCGCGCGCTACCTTGGCCAGCCTGAACAATTGCGCGGCGAGGCCGGCCATCGGCACCGGGCTCGACGTGTTGCGGGCGACGTCGATCACCGTGTCCAGATCCTTCAGCATTGTGGCGATATGGCCAAGCGGCGGGGAATGAATGCCTTGCACCATGCGAGGCACGAACAATTGCAAGGGAATGGAATCGGCAAAGCCGCCGGCCAACGCTTCCGGCAGCCGCTTGGCATCGATTCCTGCGTTCACGGCAAGCCGCGTCGCCTCCGCGAGCACCGCCATGGCGCAGCCGACGATGACCTGGTTGCACAGCTTGGTGGTCTGGCCCGCGCCGGTCGGACCCATATGGGTGAGCCGGCGCGCCATCGTCAAAACATAAGGCCGCACCCGCTCGATATCGGCGGTATCGCCGCCGGCCATTACCGCCAGCGTGCCTTCCTCGGCGCCCATGGTGCCGCCGGAAACCGGCGCATCGATCCACCCCATGCCGTTCGCCAGCTTCAGCCGCGCCGCGATGGCGCGTGCCGCATCCGGGTGGATCGAGGAGAAGTCGACGACGAGCTTTCCGGCGCCATCAGCTGTCGCCAGACCCTCGGGCCCGAACACCACGTCTTCCACGGCAGCCGCGTCGGTGAGACACATGAAGATGATGCTGGCCGCAGCGGCCGCTTCGCGTGGATGGCCAACGGGTTTGGCGCCAGCCTCGACCAGGGCAGCTGCCTTGCCAGGCGAGCGATTCCAGACCGTGACGTCGTGGCCGGCGTTCAGCAGGCGCCGCGCCATTGGAAACCCCATCATCCCGAGCCCGAGATAGCCGAGCTTTTCCGCCGCCCTTCCATCCGCCCCGCCCATCCCAGCCATTGCTTCTCTCCCTCTTTTACCGCCGCCAAACCGCATCCGCGGGATGGCCTTATCGCACATTCCGGCCGAGCCTGGGCCATGACAAGCACGCTCCGGTGGCTTGCCTGATTGTTTGAACCATGAAAGGCTTGGGCATGTTAGTTGCACTGACGCCGGGCGGCATCGGAAAAGTGGAGCAGGGATGATGCGGATTTCTTCAAAATGGCTTTTGGCGGCCGGGGCTCTGGCCGCCGTTCTGGCGAGCGCGAGTTCATCTTACGCCCAGCAGACGATCCGCGTCGGCTGGACCATTCCGGCCGAGGAATCGAAATACTGGATGATGCGCAGGCCGGCCGAATTTCCCAATCTCGGCAAGACCTACAATGTCGAATGGACGCAATTCCAGGGTACTGCCCCGATGACGCAGGCGCTGGCCGCGGGCGCGCTCGACTGCGCGACGCAGGCACCGTTGTCGCTGGCGAACGGCGTGGTCGGCGGAAACCTCAAGGCCTACATCGTGGCGCAGCACGTCTACGAAAAGCCCGGCGGCTTCTCGGTATATTGGGCGGTCATGGACAACTCCCCGATCAAGACCATCGCCGATCTCAAGGGCAAGACCGTCGGCATATCGGTGATCGGCGGCGGCACGCAGGGACCGTTAAACATGCTTTTGAAGCAAAACGGGCTCGACCCGGCCAAGGACATCAAGCTGGTCGAAGTCGGCTTCGCCGTTTCGGAAGACGCGCTGCGTCAGGGCCGCGTCGATGCCGTCAACATGAACCAGCCGTTTGCGGCGCGCGCCGAGGCCAAGGGGGGCACCCGCAAGCTGTTTTCGCTCAATCAGGCCATGCCGAACATCGTTCATATTCTGGAAGCCTGCCGCGCCGACTTCGTCGATAAGAATCCGGAACTGGTGAAGGCCTATGTGCGCGACATCACCTCAGGCATGAAGAAGGCGCTTGCCAACCGCGAGGAAACGCTGAAGGTCGTCTCCGAAGTGCTGAAGGCGCCGATCCCGGTGCTCGATACCTACCTGCTCAAGGACAATGATTTCGGCAGGGACCCCGGCGCCGCACCGAATTTTCCGGCGATCCAGAAGATGCTCGATATCTATGCTGCAACGGGCATGCTGCCGAAGATGGACGTCGCGCAGTTCAAGCACCCGACCATCGTCGCGCCGCTGCAATAAGCGAGGCTTTGTCCACGTGTCGTCCTGGCGAGTGCCGGGACGGCCCGGAGAGGGATTTGTTTCCATGAAGAAGTGGCGATCCCGCGTGACGACCGATGGGCTCGATCGTGCGCCCCACCGCGCCTTCATGCGCGCGATGGGGCTCGACGACGAGGCGCTCGCCAAGCCCATGATCGGCGTCGTCAGCATGAAGGGCGAGCAGACGCCCTGCAACATGACCCACGATTTCCAGGTCGATGCCGCCAAAGCCGGAATCGCGGAGGCCGGCGGCACGCCGCGGGAATTCGCCACCATCTCGGTCTCCGACGGCATCAGCATGAACCATGAGGGCATGAAGTTCTCGCTGCTGTCGCGCGAGCTGATTGCGGATTCCATCGAAGCCGTCGTGCATGGCCTCGCCTACGACGCCCTGATCGGGTTTGGTGGCTGCGACAAGACGCTGCCGGGCGTGATGATGGGAATGATCCGCTGCAACGTGCCGTCGATCTTCATCTATGGCGGCAGCGCACTGCCCGGCCGGTTCGAGGGAAAGACCCTTACCGTGCTGGATTCCTACGAAGCGGTCGGCGGCTTCATGACCGGCGAGATCGACGCGGCGACGCTCGAAGGCATCGAGCGCAGTTGCCTGCCGACCATCGGCGCCTGCGCCGGACAATTTACCGCCAATACCATGGGCATGGTTTCCGAGGCCATGGGGCTATCGATGCCGAACGTGTCGATGATCCCCGGCGTCTATGCCGAACGCGCGCAGGTCGCGCGCCGCGCCGGGCGGCTGGTGATGCAGATGCTGGAGCGGGGTGGGCCGCTGCCGCGCGAAATCGTCACCCGAAAGGCGCTGGAAAACGGCGCCGCCATCGTCGCCGCCACCGGCGGGTCAACCAACGCCGCGCTGCATCTGCCGGCGCTCGCCAACGAGGCCGGCATTTCCTTTACACTGGACGATGTCGGCGAGGTGTTTGCGCGCACCCCTCTGATCGGCAATCTGCGCCCGGGCGGCAAATACACCGCCAAGGACGTCTACGATATCGGCGGCGCCGCGGTTGTGATCCGTGCGCTGGTCGAGAGCGGCCACATAGACGGCAGTTGCCTGACCATCACGGGCCGGACGATCGCGGAGGAATATGGGGAGGCGAATCCGCCGGACGGCGAAATCGTGTTCTTTACAAACAAGCCGATCATGCCGGACGGCGGTGTCGCGGTGCTCAAGGGTAATCTTTGCCCTGATGGCGCCGTCATCAAGGTGGCGGGTCTGAAGAACCTGGTATTCGAGGGCACCGCGCGCGTGTTCGAGGACGAAGAGCAATGCGTCGCTGCTGTGCGTAACCGCAAATATTCCGCCGGCGACGTTCTCGTCATCCGCAATGAGGGTCCGGTCGGCGGTCCCGGCATGCGCGAGATGCTCGGCGTCACCGCGCTGATTTATGGGCAGGGCATGGGGGAGAAGGTCGCACTCATTACCGACGGGCGCTTTTCCGGCGCAACGCGCGGCTTTTGCATCGGCTACGTCTCGCCGGAATCCTTCATCGGCGGCCCGCTGGCGCTGGTGCGCGACGGCGACCGCATCAAGATTGATGCCGGCGCACGCCGGATGGATCTGCTGGTTGACGATGGGGAACTTGCAAAACGACGACAGGCCTGGAAACCGCGGCCGCCGCGGCATCGGGCAGGCGCGCTCGCCAAATATGCCCGTCTGGTCGGCCAGGCGCCCGGTGGCGCGGTCACCCATGATGGCGCGGCCGAATGGCCGTGGTTCGACTGACTGCGAGCCGCCGTCCTCGAAGCGGCTCAGGTCACGTCCAGCTTCCGGCTAAAGCGGGGATCGCGCCAAACCTCCGCGTTGATGCAGCTTGCGAGTATCTCAGCGGCATCCCAGACGTCTTGAAACCGGACATAAAGCGGCGCGAAACCGAAGCGCATCAGGTCGGGCGCGCGGAAATCGCCGATCACGCCGCGCTCGATCATCGCCTGGATTACCGCATAGCCTTTGTCGAAGGAAATCCCGACCTGGCTGCCGCGCAGCGATGGCTCGCGCGGCGTCATGATCTCGAGGCTCGGCAAGAGCGCGGCAACACGCGCCATGAAGAGTTCCGTTAGCGCGAGGCTCTTCTGTCTCAAGGCGGCTACCGCGACGCCCTCCATGGCGTCAAGCGCCACGTCCACGCCGCGCAACGAAATGATCGGCTGGGTGCCGCAGAGGAACCGTTTGATGCCTGCATCGGGCCGGAAGTCGCGATCGAAGGCAAAGGGCGCGGCATGCCCCCACCAGCCTGATAAGGGATTCTGTGCCGCGGCCTGATGAGCCTTTGCAGCGGCGATAAACGCCGGCGACCCGGGGCCGCCATTGAGATATTTGTAGGTGCACCCGACCGCAAAATCGACCGCGTTGTGGTCGAATGCGATTTCGACCACGCCGATCGAATGGCAGAGATCCCACACCACCAGCGCACCCGCGTCGTGCAGCTTTCTGGTGATGGCGGCCATGTCGAGCAGTGCGCCGGTACGATAATTGACATGGGAGAGTACGGCGACCGCAACCTCCTCATCGAGCAGGTTCTCGATGGAGGGGCCGTCACTGCCGATTAGTCGTCGTTTCATCGGGCGCCCCGCGGATTTCATCGCGCCTTCGAGGATATAAAGGTCTGTCGGAAACGATTCTTCCTCGGCAAGGATGACGTTGCGATCGGGCCGTAACCCGATGGCGGCATGGACTGCCTTGTAGAGATTGATCGACGTGGTATCGCAAACGAGGGTCTGGCCCGGCGCCGCCCCGATCAGGGCTCCGACGCGATCGCCGAGCCGTGCCGGCATCTCGAACCATCCCGCGCTGTTCCAGCTCTTGATAAGGTCCTGGCCCCATTCCCGTTCGATGGTGTGGTTCAGAACTCCTGCGGCGGTTCGCGGCATCGGGCCGAGCGAATTTCCGTCGAGATAGATGATGCCTTCGGGAAGTACAAACCGTTCGCGGAACGTGCGGAGCGGATCGGCGAAGTCGCCCGCGACGCACCCCTCGCGCGACGTCATGGTGGATGTCATGAGAGCCTCGCGATCAAGAGCCGGACCCCGCGTCGTATCATGAGCACGCATCGCCGAGATCGCAAATCCGGATCGGCAACGATGGTAACTGCCTGTTTCATTCGCTTGCGAAGCTTGCTTTCTACTCAGCTCCGCAAGGAAATCCCGATTGACAGCAAAAGTCCATCCTTTTAGGCTTAAAACATCGCCCGCTGGTATTTTTGGATGGAGGCAGGGGTTGCCTCAGGCGCGGCCTGGACGAGTTGGTCGTGCTGAGGATTTCCTCGCAGCAAATCCGTGGCGTGCTCCAAGGCGGAGTGATGTCGTTGAACCTGGCGCAGCCGCGATGAGTCAACGCAGGGAAATATCCTATTCCGGCTATCTCAAGCTCGACAGGATTCTGCAGGCGCAACAACCTCTCTCCACCGCCCATGACGAGATGCTGTTCATTGTCCAGCATCAGACGTCGGAGCTCTGGATGAAGCTCGCGATTCACGAATTGAGTGCCACCTGCCGCTTGATCGCCGCGGACGACCTGCAGCCTGCCTTCAAGACGCTGTCGCGCGTATCCCGCATCCTCGAGCAACTCAATTCAGCCTGGGACGTGCTTCGCACGATGACGCCGAGCGAATACACGCAGTTTCGCGGACTGCTTGGCCAATCCTCCGGCTTCCAGTCCTGGCAGTACCGCGTGATCGAGTTTCTGGTCGGCAACAAGAATGCCGCGATGACTCATATTCACGCCGACGACAAGGCCGTTGCGGAGCAGCTCGAAGCGGTCCGCCAGGCTCCGAGCATCTACGATCTCACCATACAGCTCCTGCATCGTCGCGGCCTTGGTATCGACAAGACCGTACTCGAACGCGATGTCTCCGCGCCGCACGTCCAGAACGACAGCGTTCTCGACGCCTGGTTGTCGGTCTATCGGGATCCGGCACGGTATTGGGAATTATACGAACTCGCCGAAAAGCTGGTGGATTTCGAGGACTATTTCCGCCGCTGGCGTTTCAACCACGTGACGACAGTCGAGCGGATCATCGGGTTCAAACGAGGTACCGGCGGTACCGCGGGCGTTTCCTATTTGCGCAAGATGCTGGACGTCGTGCTGTTCCCCGAACTCTGGCAGGTCAGGACTCAATTGTGAGCACCCTGATCGACATCTCGCCCTCGCTGCGCGTCGGCATGGGAGTGTTTCCCGGTGATGCGCCATTCGCGGTCAGCCAGACCTTCACGATCGGTCCGGATTGTCCGGTCAACGTGGCCAGCATCGCGATGTCGACGCATTGTGGCGCGCATGTCGATGCGCCGCTGCACTATGATCCCCAAGGCGCCAGTATCGACGCGCTCGATCTCGGCGATTTCATCGGACCGGCAAGGGTGATCGACGCGCGCGGCAGTGAGCCGCTCTGTGGCTATGACGAGATCGCGTCCGCGCTCGATGGCGCTCCGCCGCGGCTGCTTTTCAGATTGATGGACAGGGGCGATGAATTGGCCTGGCCGACAGGCTTTCGCGCGCTGGCCCCGGAAACCGTGGAGCGCCTGGCGCTGCGCGGCACGCGCCTGATCGGCGTCGACGTTCCCTCTGTCGACCCGGAGACGTCGAAAGGCCTGCCGTCGCATATGGTCTGCCGGCAACACGATCTTCGGATTGTCGAGAATCTCGTGCTCGCCGACGTCGCGCCCGGCGACTACGAACTGATCGCGCTGCCATTGAAATTGCGAGGTCTCGATGCGGCGCCGGTTCGAGCGGTGCTGAGGCGATGAAAGGCGCCGGATATTGCGGAGTTCTGGAAGGCTTGCCGGCCCGGTCAGTGTCAAATCGAGATCGCCAGGCCTTGCAAGTTTCCGCTATGCTCGGTTTAACGGGAAGCCACCTGTGCCTAACGGACCTATGCCGGGAAAAACAGCGGAAATGAAGCTTGTACCATCGCGGCCAGAGGTTGAGGCGAAGGCCGCGCCGGCGTGCCAGTCGGCGGCTGCCATGATCGAGATCGACCGCGTCTCGCAGGTTTTCCGCACCTCCGGCCGCCAGGACCATCTGGCGTTGTCGGAGATTTCGCTGACAATCGAGGATGGCGCCTTCGTCTCGATCCTCGGCCCCTCCGGCTGCGGAAAATCGACGCTGCTTTATATCGTCGGCGGCTTTGTCAGCCCGACCGGAGGTGTCGCCAGGGTGAAGGGCAGGGCAATCACGGGGCCGGGGCCCGATCGCGGACCGGTGTTTCAGGAGTTTGCGCTGTTTCCGTGGAAGAGCGTGCTTGGCAATGTAATGTACGGACCGCGCCAGCAGGGCGTGAAGCCGACTGAGGCCGAAGCGCAAAGCCGCGCGCTGATCGAGATGGTCGGCCTCAAGGGGTTTGAGAATTTCTACCCGAAGGAATTGTCCGGCGGCATGAAGCAGCGCGTCGCGCTGGCCCGCACGCTGGCCTATCATCCGGCGGTATTGCTGATGGACGAGCCGTTCGGCGCGCTTGACGCGCATACCCGGACGCGGTTGCAGAACGATCTGCTCAATATCTGGGAACGCGACCGCAAGACCGTGCTGTTCGTCACCCATTCGGTCGAGGAGGCGGTATATCTGTCTGACAAGGTCGTGGTGATGACGCGTTCGCCCGGCCGCATCAAGGAAGTCATCGACATCGATCTGCCGCGGCCGCGCCGCCGGACGGAGCTGCTGCTCGATCCCCGTTACCAGAAATATGTTGTCGATATCGAGCGCATGTTCGACGACACCGCCGAAGACGAGTTGCGGCCATGATGTCAGGGCGCATGCTGCTCTTGCGCTCGGCGCCCTGGCTCGCCTGCCTCGGGCTGCTCTGCGTCTGGCAGGTCGGTGCGCTGATCCTGAACACCGACAGCTTTCCGACCGCGTGGGAAGCGGTCCGCGCGATTCCCTCCATCCTTGGCGACAAGGAATCCCTGATCAACATCCTGGCCTCGTTGCGCCGCATGGCGGTCGGCTTCGGCATCGGGGTGGTGTTTTCGATCCCGCTCGGATTGATGATGGGCCGTTCGCGCGGCGTCGCGTCCTTC
>JBGPSI010000039.1:0-29726 GCA_041490045.1 Bradyrhizobium sp. | reverse complement strand
CTCTCGACCTCGATATTCTCAGATCGCGCGGATGGCTTTTCCATGCAGCCCTGCCAGGCGCAGATGCCGTCGGTGCGGCTGAAGATCGCGGTGGTCGGCACCGGTGGTGTTTCCGACAACGCCCCACCGAAGCGATGATCTTCCTCCTCGGCGCTGCGGCCGCTCGCCAACTCGTAGACGCGCCAGGCGTTGGTCGCCTTGGGATGGCCCGCGAACGGACTGCCGAGCGTGATCACCGAGCGCACGCGCTCAGGCATCATTTTTGCCAGTTGTCGCGCGTAAAGGCCGCCGAGGCTCCATCCGACCAGGCTGATCTTGCGCCCGCTGGCATCGCTGAGTTCGTGCACGAGATCGACCATCGCGTGCTGCACGCCATCGCGTAAGCCGAGATTGCGGCCCTGCCGCCAGCCGCTCACGGTGTAGCCGCGGTTTTTGAGGAAGCTGCGCAGCGGACGCGTCGAGCTGTCGGAGGCAACGAGCCCAGGCAATACCAGCACCGGATGTCCGTCGCCCTTCGGCGCCAGGCTGAGCAGCGGCAAGGCGCCGAGAAACGCGCCGAGTTCGTGGAAGGCCCGTCCCTCCAGAAACATCAGGGTTTTGGAGGGCGGGGCAAGCGTATCGGCAGTGGCGGACATTCTGTTTCCTCTCGGGGCCGAAAGCGACCCAATCGATCAAATGAAACGCGGCCAAATCAAACGCAAATCTCGCACAATCGTTCCGCAGCGCAGCATTCTCAGAGCCGTGGCCCTGATTCCCTCATTCAAGCGGCTGGCCTGCGATGGGACAATAGGTCTTAACGCTTGAAAGCCGATTCAGTGATCCAAAAGTCACAACAGCCGCAGCAGAAATTCGGCGGTGTAAAGCGCAAGGCCAGCCAGGCCGCCGATCAGCGAGCCGTTGAAGCGGATGTATTGCAGGTCCCGGCCGATGTTGATTTCGATCAGGGAAATCAGCTGCCCCATGTCCCAGGCCTTGACCTGATCGGAGATGAAGGTCGAGACGCCGCTCTTCTGGTCGGCGATGAAGCTTCGCAGCACGGAGGCGAGGCCCTGGTTGATCTCGGCGCGCAGTTCGGCGTCACCGGCGAGCGCCTCGCCCGCCTTCACGAACAATCCCGCAAGATGCTGCTGCAGCACCTGCGTTTCGCCGCTGGCGCTGCGTTCGATGAAGGAGCGCGCGTTGGACCAGATGTTCTTCGCGAGGCTCGTCAGTTCGGGCCGCGCCAACAGATCACGTTTCAGGCTATCGATGCGGCCGGCGAAGGCCGGATCATGGCCGAGCCGGTCGACGAACGACAGCAGCATGCGATCGAATTCGCCGCGGAACGGATGCTGCGGATCGTTGCGCACTTCCTCGAAGAAATTCGTCGCGGAGGCGACGATCCTGTTCACCAGGAATTTGTCGGCGCGATAAAGTCTCAGCAGCGTCGGCATCTCGGCGCGGATCTTGTCGCGGATCACGGCCATGGTATCGGGCTGGGTCAGCGTTTGATGCATCACGCGCAGGAGATCGTCGAGCAATCCCTGATGCTTGCCGTCGGCCACGAAGCCGCGCAGCGTGCCGGCGGCGAGCGGCGCCAGGTCGATCGATTGCAGTTGCGCGGTGATGCGGCGGGTGATGAAATTCATCAGGCCGGAGGTTTCCGTGGCACTCACCGCCTCCGGCAGCAGCCGCAGCGTGAAGCGGGCGAGATCGGCGCTGCGCTTGCGGTCGCGCAGCCAGTCGGCGATGAAGGAGCCGAAGTCGATCTGGCGCAGCTTGGCTTCGACGGGGCCCGCTTCAAGAAAGTGCACCTCGATGAATTCGCCGAGCTTGTCGGCGATGCGGTGCTGGTTGCCCTGGATGATGGCGGTGTGCGGGATCGGCAGGCCCAAAGGCCGCTTGAACAGTGCCACCACGGCGTACCAGTCGGCGAGCCCGCCGATGGTGGCAGCTTCCGCGAACGCGGCGACGAAGCCGAACGCCGGATGCAACGGCAGCAACAGTTTCGCGGCAACGAACAGCGCCAGCGTTCCCGCCAGCACCAGCGTCGCCAGCGCCTTGACCCGCCGCAGCTCGGCGGCGCGCGCGGCATCGCCGGGCGCGTCGAAGGAGAACGTGGCGGGGACGATCATGGCGGCTTTCGGGGCAGGCTGAAGTTCGCGCGGATGCAGGATAGCAGCCTCCGTCATTGCGAGCGAAGCGAAGCAATCCATCGCGCCGCAGACGAAGCTGGATTGCTTCGTCGTGGAGCCTGTCGCCGGGCGCGCATTCGTGCGACCCGTTGGCTCCTCGCAATGACGGAGGACGCAACGCTGATCTATGCGGATAGCCGACAAAAAGAAGGCCCGCCTGAGCGAGCCTCCAAAAGAGCAGTTGGTCGTCAGATCCGCGATCAGGCGGTCTTGGTGTAGACCTTGCTGAAATTGTCCTGGGCGGTCTTGGCACCGTCGGCGACGAGCTTGCCGAGATATTCGGTCGAGGCCTTCGCCCGCGACACCAGCACTTCGCCGCGCGAGCGCAGCAAATCGGACTGGATCTGCACCGCTTCGTTGATCGACTTGGCGGAAGCCAGCTTGTCGATGCCGGCGAAGAAAGCCTCGGCATCCTGATAGAGCGCGTCCTGGATGTTGCGGCTAATCTTGGCGGCTTCAGTGACCGAACCGGCAACGGCGGTCTCGATCGCGGCAGTCACCTTCTCCGAACCGGCATGAAGGTCGGCGGCGCGCTCCTTGGCAGTCTCCGTCTGCTTTTTCACGAACTCACGGGCCGCCTCGGGAACTTCCATGTTCTGGAGGTTCTTGAGCGCGTCGGTGACGGGCGCGAAAGCTTCCTTGACGGAATTCAGCACGGAATTGGTATCGGTGGTCATTGGGGTTTCTCCATCCTCAGAGTTGAGCTATGGGCTCACCCCGTCCGGACTGGCCCGGGGCAATCCCTATATGGCATAGTTAATGGTGCACTGCAATATCTATGTTGCGATGCGATATCACGAATTCGTGATCAGCACAAGCCCTGCGTAATCTGCCCGATAAACCGGCTTGCAGCCTCCCTAGGGCTGGACGGCCTCCGCCAGCCCATAGGCCTGCATCTGGGCCCGGACCTGCGCCACATTGTGCGCCAGCACGACGATATCGTGCTTCTTGCCGGCGAGATCGCGAACGTGGTCGTGGAGCAGCGCCTCGGCCTTGAAGCCGAGCCCTTCGAAAATCGCGATGGCCCCGGTCTGGTCGACCGTCATCTGAACGAGCAGCTTTTCCAGCCCCACGCTCAGGGCGAGCGCAAAGGTCTCCTGCGACAGCACCCGGCCGACCCCCTGGCCGCGCACATCCGGCGACACCACGTTGCGGATTTCGCCGACATGCGGCGACCACGACAGGGGATCGCGCACGATCGTTCCGCATCCCACGACCTTGCCCGCTTTCAGCGCCAGCAAGCTGACGATCGAACCGCGCTCGATCTCCTTGATCCAGGCGGCCAGAACCTTCGGCTCGCTGATGTTGCGCGGCAGAAACAACAGGTCGTGCGCCGGCAGCTTTTGCGCAAATTCGAGGACCAGCGCCTCGTCGGCCGGTCCCATGATGCGAAGCTCGATGTCGCCGGCTTCGGTGGCGACGTGGAGCGGATAGCTGCGTTTGTCGCTTGAGCTCATGTCGATCTCTCGCATAGCCATGAATCGAGTTTCGGCCACAGCCGCTTGACGGCGTTCGCGCCGGCAACCAGGCTGACATGGCCGCCCTTGAGGATCACTTCTTCCTTGTCGGTCGAACCGATCTTCTGGATCAAGGGCTTGGCGGCGTCATAGGGCACGATGTGGTCGTGCTCGGCGACCGCGTGCAGGAACGGCACCTTGATGCTGGAAATATCGGCCTTTCGCCCGCCAACCGACATGGTGTCGTTGTAGAGCTTGTTGTCCCACATCAGGTCCTTGGTGATGGTGCGGAAATATTCGCCGGCCAGCGGCAGCGTGTCGGTCGCCCAGCGGTCGAACATGCGGTACGACTTGACGTATTCGTCGTTCCAGATGTTTTCCCACAATTGCACCTGGCTCGCGGCGCGCGAGGCCGGCCGCAGCATCTCGAACGATGACAGGATCATCTCGGGCGGAACGTTGCCGATACTGTCGACCAGCCGGTCGACGTCGAAATAGCGCTTGTCGGAAAAATTCTGGAACAGCTTCATCTCGCGGAAATCGACCGGCGTGGTGAAGCAGATCAGGTTCTTCATCGGCCCGTCCGCGAAGATCGAGCCGTACAGCAGCGACAGCACGCCGCCGAAGCAATAGCCGATCACGCTGACGTCGGTCTCGCCGGAATCGCGCTGCACGCGGCGCACGCAATCGGGAATGAAGTCGAGGACGTAATCCTCCATCCGCAGTGACTTCTCTTCCGGCCTTGGCGCGGTCCAGTCCAGCATGTAGACGTCGTAGCCGCGCTTGAGCAGAAATTCGATGAAGCTCTGGCCGGGCACCATGTCGAGGATGTAGCCGCGGTTGGTGGTCGCCATCACGATCAGGATCGGCACCCGGTAAATCTCGTCTGCGACCGGGCGATAGTGATAGAGATTCATGGTGCCGCGGACATTGAGGATGTCCTTCGGCGTCGAACCGAGCGACGGACCCGACGAGGCGATATATTCGACGCCCTTGATGCTGCGCTGGATCGCGCGCTGGACCTCGGACTGGATCCGCTCCGGGAGCGACGCCAGATCGAGGGCCGCGGCCGCGTTCATTTCGGCTCTCCACCCGCGGGAGGCGGACGTTTTGTCCGGGGCGGTTTTGGCGCGGCCGGATATCCGCCCTCCGCCCCGCCGGGGTTGTTGCGCAGCTGATGCAACATCGCCTTGATCTCGTTCAGCTGCCCTTCGATCCCCTGCAGCCGTTCGGCCATGCCGACCATCTGCGCCCGGCTCGGCAGGTTCATGCTGACGAGATATTTCTCCATCATGTCGCCGAGTTGCTTCTGCGCGCCCGCCGAGACCCCGCCGACCTGGTTGACGGCCTTGCTGATTTCGGGCGACTCCAGCGCCTTGCTGGCGAAGGCGTTGAATCCCTTCTCCATCTCGCCGACCATGTTTTGCCAGATCGCGACCGGATCGTTGCTCTTGTCTGCCATTGGCGCCCTCCGGCGTGATCGCGAGTTTCCCGCTTGTTTTGCACCATACCACACTGTTGCGACGGGACGGTCAACATGGCGGCCGCCGGTTGCCGCCCCGGGGAGCCTTCTGCAGCGCGAAAAACCGTGTCATAGAGTTGCGGACAAGAAAACCACTCGAGGGATTGCCAAGGTGAACGCCACTGCCCATCAGCCGCCGCAGATCGTCCGCGCCAACGGCATCGACCTCTGCTACGATATCTTCGGCGATGCCGGTGCGGAGCCGATGCTGCTGATCATGGGGCTGGGCGCCCAGATGATCCATTGGGAGGACGATTTCTGCCGGCAGCTCGCGGGCCGCGGCTTTCGCGTCATCCGCTTCGACAATCGCGACATCGGCAAGTCGAGCCATCTTTCCGGCGGAAGCCGCATTACCCTTGCCGAGTTTCTCAAGCTGAGATTTCTGAAAATTCCGGTCACAGCCCCCTACAAGCTGCGCGACATGGCGGAGGACACCGTCGGGCTGATGGACGCGCTCGGCATCAAGTCGGCGCATGTGGTCGGCCTGTCGATGGGCGGCATGATCGCCCAGGAAATCGCGATCTCGCATCCGCACCGGGTGCGCTCGCTCACCTCGATCATGTCGACGACGGGCAACCCAAAGATACCGCCGCCGACGCGCGAGGCGTCCGCCGTGCTGATGGCGCCGCCGCCGACCACGCGGGACGAATATTATGCCCGCTTCGCGCAGACCTGGAAGGTGCTGCGCGTCGGCAGTTTCCCCGAAGACGAGGCGCTCGACCGCTCCCGCGCCGAACGCACGTTCGAGCGCGGCCTCAACCCGGCCGGCGTCGGGCGGCAGCTCCGCGCCATCCTCGCCTCCGGCAGCCGCAAGGAGCGGCTGCACACGGTCAAGGCGCCCACCCTCGTCATTCACGGCACCGTCGATCCACTGGTGCACCCCGCCGGCGGCAAGGACACCGCGGCCTCGATTCCCGGCGCCAGACTGTTGATGATCGAAGGCATGGGGCACGCGCTGCCAATCCCGATGTGGCCGCAGGTCATCGACGCCCTCGACAATCACGCGCATGCGGCAGCGGCGAAGGTTCACTAATTCGAAACGGAAACGCAGGGAGTATAAAATGAAACTGGAAGGCGGATGCTATTGCGGCCAGGTGCGCTATGTGGCCGAGGGCGAGCCGATGATGAAGGCGCAATGCCACTGCCGCGAGTGCCAATATATTTCGGGCGGCGCCCCCAATATATTCATGCTGATGCCGGTCGGCGGATTCGCCTACACCAAGGGAGCGCCCAAGCAGTTCACCCGCAGCGATCTCGAGGGCGCGGTGACGCGGGAGTTCTGCGCCGAATGCGGCACGCATCTGACCACGCGGCGGCCGGGCCTGCCCGCTGTGATCCTGAAGGTCGGCACGCTCGACGATCCCGCTCTCTACGGTAACCCGCAGATGGCGATCTACACCGTCGACCAGCAGGCATTCCATCAGATCCCGGCTGGGATACCGACGTTTGAAAGGCTGCCGAAAAGGTAACGCCTCTCTCGTCCTCCCTGCGAAAGCAGGGACCCATAACCACCGGCCTGCGTTGCTGCGAAGGCAACCGACCGCGGAGTTAAATCGAGAAGCCGCGGCGTATGCGTCCCCGCGTTCGTGCTACTGCATGCACACATCTTTTGGTCGCATGGCGGCGTCAATCAAAATCGCGAGCCTTTTCAACGATCGCTGAACGAGCGACGCCAAAGTCGGTCCAAATCGGCTGTTATCTAAGTGCCTGTATTTGAGTCGGTTTTCGAGATGTGTGCATGCAGTAGCGCGTTCGTGGGGACGACTCCCGGTTGGTTCGTGCGCTATCCGCCCGCCCATACGTCCAAAACGTATCTGTTCTTCGCGCCGAGATCGTCGATCCAGCGCTGACCGGCGCCGGCATCGCTGCCCGAGCGTTCGCGGTAGATCGCAACCAATGCGGCCTTGACGTCTGGCTCCATCCTGCCGCCGTCGCCGCAGACATAGATGATGGCGCCCTGCTCGATCAGGCTCCAGACGCGGTCCTTTTGCGCCGCGACCAGATGCTGCACATAGGTCTTGGGACCTTCCGCGCGCGAGAACGCCGTGTGCAGTTCGGTGATCCCCGAGGCCTCGAACGCTTTCAGCTCGTCGGCGTAGAGAAAATCCTGCTTGGGATGGCGGCAGCCGAAGAACAGCATTGCCGGCCCGAGGTTTGCGCCCCCGGCCTTCAGCGCGGCGCGCTCCTGCAGGAAGCCGCGGAACGGCGCCAGCCCGGTGCCGGGTCCGATCATGATGATCGGCACGGCAGCGTCATTGGGCAGCCGGAAGCCGGCCTTGGTTTCGCGCACCGTGGCGTGGACGGTTTCGCCCTCGCGGCGGCCTGCGAGATAGTTCGAGCAGACGCCCTTGTAGATCCCGCGGCCCGAACTCGCGGGGCCCTCGACCACGGCGACCGTGACGCTGCAACGAGACGGATCGAGCGACGGCGACGACGAGATCGAATAATAGCGCGGCGCCAGCAGCGACAGCATTTCGAGATAGGCGTGGAACGGCAGCTCGCACGCCGGATGTTCCTCCAGCAGGTCAAACACCGATTTGCGTTTGCCCAGGATTTCCGAGCGATAATGCTCGGTCGAGCCGGCATCGTCGCCGAGATAGGCCACGAGTTCCGGCTTTGTCACCGGACAACGCGTGTGCTCCGACATGATCTGGATCTGCTTGCGGGTCGCGACCTGCTGCAGCTCGACAAAATCGGTCAACAGCCGCCCGACCGATACGGCATCGCCGACCGGCAATTGCGCGCGACGGCCCTCGGCGACCTGCAGCCGGATCTGGTCCGCCGGGAGAAACCCGAAACGCCGCGCCACGGAATCCACCAGCGCCGGATCGTTGCGCGGCACCACACTGAGATGATCGCCGACCCGGTAGCTGGTATCCGGCGGCAGTTGCACCTCGATGTGCCGGGTCGACCTTGTGGAGGCATTGGCGCCCGACTTGTTCTGCAATTCGCGGCTGGCAAGGATCTTCATCGGCGAAACGCCGCCAAGCGCGATGATCGCATTGGCTGGCGGCGGCGCCACCGGCTCGATCCGGTAGAGCGGCTCGTCCTCGGCGCTGCGGCTGAAACTCGAATCGATGCCGAATTCCCTGGTCGCGAGCGGCGCCAGTTTGGCGAACCAGCTTTCGAACTCGCCGTCGAGGTCGCTGCGGGCGTCGCCCTCGCCGCGCACATACACGGCCCGCGCCCCGTGCGCAGCCAACCGCTCGTCGATCAGCCGCGGGATCGACTGATAGGTCGCAGCCCAATCACTGTTACCGCATCCGAACACCGCGTAGCGCAGCTTTGCAAAGGCGTCCTTCGGCAGATCGCCGCGGAGCCAGTTGACGAATTGCGTGGCGTTGTCGGGTGGCGCGCCGTTGTAGGAAGCGCAGAAGATCAACACACCGCCCTGCTCCGGCAATTTTCCGGCGTAGTCGTCAAGCGCCGCGAGCTTTGTCGCAAAGCCGTTGACCTCGGCGAGATCGGCGACGCGGGTGGCGAGTTCTTCCGCCGTGCCGAGGTTCGAACCGTAAAGCACGAGCAGCGGCGTATTGTGCCCGGGGCGGGCGCGCGGGCGGGCTGCCGCGGCGACCGGTGCGGCCGCTGCAGCCGCGCCGGTATAGGTCCCGCGCTCCTTCTCGTTGCGCGGGCGCACCTTGATCTTGAAACCGTCCGGCTTGATCGTCAGCGTTTCCTTCAGGTGCATCTGATAGCGGTTGATGTCGAGAAGCCTGAAGCGCTGCAGGATCATGCCGATCGCGAGCGCGGCCTCGTGCATGGCAAAGCCGCGGCCGATGCAGGCGCGCTGGCCGTTGCCGAACGGCTTCCAGGCGTTGACGGGGCGCGCCGCTTCCGCCTCGCGGCTGAAATTTTCCGGATCGAACGCATCGGGGTTGGGTCCCCAGACGCTTGGATCGCGGTGCAACGCCAGCACCAGCACGGTGATGAATGTGTTTTTCTTCAGTTTGTATTTGCCGCCGATGGTCTCGTCCTTCAGCGGCGCGATGCCGTAGGCCGGCGCGGGCGGCCACAGCCGCAGGGCCTCCTTGAGGATCTGCGTGATGTAGGTGAGCTGCGTGACCTGCTGATAGGTCGGTCTGGCGTTGACATCCGGCCCGAGCACGCGATCGACTTCCTCATAGGCCTTCTTGAGCACGTCGGGATGCTTGAGCAGCGCATAGAGCGTGCACGACAACAGGCCGCTGGTGGTTTCGTGCCCTGCGATCAGGAACGTGTTGATCTGGTAGCGTATGTTGACGTCGTCGAGCTGCTCGCCCGTGGAGCGGTCGACGCCGGTCATCATGGCGGCGAGCATGTCCTTCTTGTCGGAAGCCGCCTCGGCGTTGCTGCGGCGTTCGGCGACGATCTCGTCGACCATCTTGTTCATGAAGGCGACGTCGGCGGCGAGATCCCGCCTTCGCCCCTGCATCCACAGATTTTCCAAGGGCAGGCCGCGGATCATCATGATGGTTTCGAGCGAGCGCACGAGCGACTCCACGAAGGGATGATAGTCGCGCCGATAGAACGAGTTGAAACGGTAGTCGAAGCCGCAGAGCCCGATGGTGTCGAGCGTCAGCGCCGTCATGTCGTGAACGACGTCGATCTCCTCGTCGGCGTTGAGCCGTTCCCACTTCTTGACCAGCTGCTCGGCGATATCGACCATGCTCGGGTGATAGGATTGCATGGCGCGGTTGCCGAACGGCTGCAGCAGGATGTTGTGCGCCTTGCTCCAGTTCGGCTCAGCCGTATCGGCCGTGAACAGGCCGTCTCCGCCGATCGCGCGCACCCGGCGCAACGGTCCGCGCACCGTCTTGTCGAAACGCTTCTCGTCGGAGAGTTCCTTGACGAGGTCGTGGCCGGAGACGATCACCAGCGGCGCGCCCATCATGTCGAGCCAGAAAATCGGCCCCAACTCCTTGGCGAGCCGGGCCAGATTCTGCACCGGCGCGGTCGAATCCAGCGACAGCATGTTGCCGACCACCGGCTTGGTCGGCGGCTGCGGAATCGGACTCAGTCGGTTGGTCGACGCCATTTTCGATTATTCCCCCCGCCTCACTTGCAACCGGCCCCACTCTTACCCGTCATTGCGAGCGAAGCGAAGCAATCCATCGTGCCACGAAAGGAAGATGGATTGCTTCGTCGCCTCGCTCCTCGCAATGACGACTTGGCGTCGGTTCGGGCCTTACCCGAACCGCTTTCTACGCCATTCGATCAGCTTGGCGCTGACCTCTTCGGGCTTTTCCTGCTGCGTCCAATGGCCGCTGCCGCGAACCAGATACTTCTCCAGGTCGGGCACGATCTTCTCCATGCCGTCGGCCGCCGACGGCGGCAGCACGTGATCGTTTTCGGCCATGATCATCAGCGCCGGCACCCGAACCGTATGGTCGAGCCCGGCCGCGCGCTGCCAGTTGCGCGACATGTTGCGGTACCAGTTGATGCCGCCGGTGAAGCCGGACTTTGAAAATGTATCGACGAACACCTGCTTTTCATCCGGCGACAGGATCGGCGTCCGCGGGTCATGTTTGGCATCGTAGCCGGCGATCATCTGCGGGAACGCCAGGTTGAGCCGCGGCGAGGCGCCGAGGCCGGCGACCGGCTGTTCGGCCGGCGCGTCGTCGCTGCGCGGGACGGGCTTCCGCATAAAGGCATCGAACGTCTGCTCGACCCGGCTGTTGAATATCTTGTCGGCTTCGCGCGCGGGGTTTTGAAACTGCACGATATACATGTGCTCGCCGAACCGCTTGCGGAACAGTTCGATCGGGTCGGCCGGCGCGCGGTCGGTGTGCGGGGTGTTGATTCCGACCACGCCGGCAACGCGATCGATATGGCGCAGCGGCATCTGCCAGACGACAAAGCCGCCCCAGTCGTGGCCGACGAAGATCGCCTTGTCGATTTTGAGATGATCGAGCAGGCCGACGATATCGCCGGTCAGGTGCTCGATGTCGTAATCCTCCACCGGCTCGGGCCGGTCGGTCGAACCATAGCCGCGCTGGTCCGGCGCGATCACGCGAATGCCGGCCTCGCTCAGCGCCTTGATCTGGTGGCGCCAGGAAAACGCGATCTCCGGCCAGCCGTGGCAGAGAATGACCGGCGGCTTGTCGGCTTTCGGGCCGGCCTCGTAATAGCCCATCCGGATCCCGTTGGTCAGGGCAAATTGCAGCGGCGGCATTTCAATCATTGTCTACTCACTCTTGTTGCGTACTCAGCTGGCAGCGCTTTTGAGATCGGCCGGCGGCGCGAAGGCGGCCTCGAGATTGGCAAATTCCTCCGGCAGCATGTCACACAGTACCTGCACATGCGGAATGATGTTGGCGCCGGAAATGAAGCCGAAATCCAGCTGGTCCCGGTAGCTCTGCACGGTGATGTTCAATGCAAGCCCATGGGTCGAGATCGACACCGGGAAGATGTGCAGCAGCTCGGCGCCCGCCGCATACAGCGTCTGCCGCGGCCCCGGCACGTTGGAGACCGTGATATTGGCCGCCGGCGGCAGCACGTCCGACAGGCTGGAGCGGCTGTACAGCAGCGCGAGAATCTGGACCAGGATCGGCGCTCCCAGCATGGAAACATTCGATACCTGCGGCATCAAGGCCCGCAGCGGATGCGACATCTCCTTGGATTTGGTGGACTGGGCGATGATCGCCTCCAGCCGCGCCTTGGGATCTTCGATGTTGGTGGCGATCGAGCAGATCATGCCGAACACCTGATTGTTGGCGTCGGTGTTGCCCTCCTCGCGCAGCGAGATCGGTACCGCGGCTGTCATCGATTTCGCCGGCAGCGCGCCCCGCTCGCTAAGATAGCGCCGCACCACCCCGCTGGAAACCGCCAGCACCACGTCGTTCAGCTTTCCGCCAGCCTGCTTGGCCAACGCCTTGGCGCGCGAGAGCGGGATCGACGTGCCGGCAAAGCTGCGTTCCGACGAGATCGACTTGTTCAGGATGGTTGACGGCGACACCATGCTGGCGATGCTGTCGCGCGATTTCGGATCGGATATCTTTCCGACAACGTCGGAGACGCTCTTCAGCATGGTCGGAATGTTGCCGGCGAACTTCACCGCGTTCTCGATCTGGAACATCGCGTTGTCGAACAGGATCGACCCGAGATCGCTTTTTCCGGAGCGCGGCAGCTCGATGCCCTTGGCGGCGGCCGCGGCATCGAGCGGCTGGGTCCAGAGCTGCTGATAGGAATCCAGGAGATTGGCGGCGATATCGCGCGGTTCCTGCCCGACCTTGGCGCGCGCCGTCGGCGGCTCGATCTTCCTCGGGATCGGCGTCACGTCGTAGATCATGTTGGTCAGCGCCGCGCCCGCGCCGCCGTCGATGCAGGCGTGATGCATCTTGGAGTAAAGCCCGATCTCATTGTCCTTCATGCCTTCAAAGACATAGAACTCCCACAGCGGACGGGCGCGGTTGAGAAGCTTGGCGTGCATCCAGCCGACGATCCGCTCCAGCGTGGCGCGGTCGTGCGGCGCCGGAAGGCTGCCGCGGAAGATATGGCGGTCGATATCGAACTGGTCGTCCTCGACCCAGGAGGGATGATCGATATCGAGCGGCGCCTTTTCGAGCCGCGCCTTGAGAATCGGCGCGACGTGCAGCCGCGAGGCGATCATCGCCTTGAAGTCCTCGAAGAAGTCGCCCTTGTAATCCTCGGGCAGGCGGAAAATCGCCATGCTCCCGACATGCATCGGCATCTCCGGCGTTTCCAGATAGAGAAACGACGCGTCCATCGAGGACAGCTTCTTGGCGTCGCCCATTGTTCCCTCCCGCTTCGATCACGCGGCGCCTTGGTGGCGCTTCTGGCGTTCAGACGGTCCCGTTTTCAGGACATTCAAATCAGGATTGTGCATTTTCCGGGGGCGCATATGCAATGGCAAACGGCCCCGAACGATCAAATTGCCGGAATTGGCCTTCCCCTTGGGCCAGACGATCGGCCACCGCCCACAGGGCGGCCGGGTTCACCCCTAACCCGACATGGCTCGCCAGATGCACCTCGATGTTTTCGGCGGTTTCGGACGGACGCAACAGGCATGTCCGCCAGTTCACAATGCCATCGGTGCGCGAATAGATCGAGGTGGTCGGAACCGGCAGATCGCCCGATATCGCCCGGCGAAGCTCGGAATTGTCCTCGACCCCCTCGCCCGACAGCGCCTCGTAAAGGCGCGTCGCGTTGGTCGCTCGCACGTCGTTGGCAAACGGGCTTCCCAGCGTCACGACGTAGCGCACCATCTCCGGCGCCTGCAGCGCCAGGTCGCGCGCATAGACCCCGCCGAGGCTCCAGCCGACGATCGAGACCTTGCGGCCGCTGGAGCCGTGAATCTCGGCGAGCCGGTCGCGCAGTGCAGCACGCATGCGCGAGATGCCGCCGGTATTGCGGCCCATCCGCCAAGCGTGGGTGTCGTATCCCAGTTCTGACAGATATCGCCGCATCGGCGCCATCGACAGGTCGCTGGCAAGAAAGCCCGGCAATGCCAGCACCGGATGACCGTCGCCGCGCGGCGCGCGCATCAACAGCGGCGAAAGCAGCAGGCTGGCGTTGAATTCGAAAATGCCCCGCGCTTCCGCGAGCAAGAGGCCGAGACCCGGCGGACGCAGCCGGCCCGAAGGCGGCGGTTCGCTTCCGTGGACCGGCATCGCTATTTCTTGTCGTTGATTTTCTTGTCGCTGGTGCGCACGCCGCCGAGACCCGCCATGGTCACGAACATGTCCTGAAACCGTTCGGCGATCTTCGGATCGAAGGTGAACCAGCTCTGCATCAACGCTTCCGGAGAAACCTTTTCGATGTTGGCCATCAGCTGCTTCTGTAGATTATCCATCACAGCGGTCTGCATCGGCTGCACGTCCGGCAACCCGAAGAACTGCCGGGCTTCGAGGGGCGTGCAGTCTATTTCAACGTTAATCTTCATGTCCGCTCCTGATGCATTTTGACGGGCTTATGACAGTATCGCCGCGACGGGCCATGCGACGCAAGCGACCTGAAGGCTAAGGTGCTGTTCCCGGCCGCCATTCGGCTGATATGGTCAACCGAAACGCTCGACGGTAAAGGGGCCGGGGTCGGCAAAAGGCGTCTCGCCGGTCATCATTTCCGCCAGCAGACGGCCGGTCGCTGGCCCGAGCGTCAGGCCGTGGTGCTGGTGGCCGAAGTCGAACCACAGCCCGGCATGGCGCGGCGCCCTGCCGATCACCGGCAGCATGTCCGGCAGGCAGGGCCGCGCGCCGATCCAGGGTTTGGCTCCGACCGCCTCGCCCAGCGGAAACAGGTTGCGCGCCCGCGGCAGCGACCGCTGCAGCTGGATCGGGGTCGGCGGCGCGTCGCGGCGGGCAAACTCCACGCCGGTGGTGAGACGAATGCCGCGGTTCATCGGCGCCAGCAAATAGCCAAAATCGGAATCGAGCACGGGATGATGAAGCACGGCATTGCCAGACGGCGCCAGATGCAAATGATACCCGCGCTTGACGCCGAGCGGGATGGCATAGCCGAGCGGGCGAAATACCTGATCGGACCACGGCCCCAGCGCCACCACGGCTTCGCGCGCGACCGTGGCGCCGTCGGGTCCGGCAAGTCGCCAGCCGCGAGCATCCTGTTGCAGTGCGCGCGCATCGCCGACGCAAAAGCGCCCGCCCTTGCGCTTGAAAAGCGCCGCATAGGCCTTTGCGAGCCCACCGGGATCGGGAACGAATCCGGGCGCGGGCAAATATACCGCACCGGTAAATTCGCCGGTCAGATCGGGCTCGCGAGCTGCAATCGCTTTGGTATCGAGCACCTCGCCTGCCACGCCGTACTGCCGGGCACGCTCCAGTTCGGCGACCGCGTTTGCAAGCGTGGCCTCGGAGCGAAACAACTTGATCCAGCCGTTCCGCCGCAGCAGCTCCGGCACCCCGGCCTCCGCGATCAGCGCCTCATGCTCGATCAGGCTGCGCCGGATCAGAGGCAACTCGGCAAGCGCGCTGTGCAGCGTCCTCTCTTTGGAGGATGCAAGATAATAGCGCACCAGCCATGGCAGAAAGTCCGGCAGGTCCGAGAACCGGTAACGCACCTGCGGCGCGCTGTTGAGCGCGTACTTCAGGATCTGCCGGAAGTCCCGGGGAAACATGTAAGGAAAGACCGAAGCGCACTCGATCAGCCCGGCATTTCCATAGCTCGTCTCTTCGCCGGCAAGTTCGTGGCGGTCGACCAGGATGACGTCCCGCCCCCGCTGCTGCAGATGCAGGGCGGCGCTGACGCCGACCATCCCCGCACCCAGCACGAGAACATCGGCCTTCAGTTCCGCCATCCCGCACTCCGAAAGTCGAATGTCACGCGCTTGCTTTCGCCGCCTAGACTGACGTTAGCTATTGCGGCATCGCCGCGCAAACCGGCCCCGCCTTTCGAGGAAATCGCGCTTGCGCGCCGGCCAAACACTCTGGCAACATGGATCGGCCGGAGCCGTGGATCGTGCGGAAACGAACAATAAGCTACAGCGGAGATTGTGAACAAATGTCGGTACGTCAAAGCTTGCTTGCAGCGACCATCAGCTTAGTCGTCGCTTTTGCGATGTCGCCGGCTTCAAGCCAGACGCTGCGCTACGCCAACCAGGGCGACCTGAAATCGCTCGATCCCTATACGCTCAAGGAAACCACGACCATCGCCCATCATGCGCATGTGTATGAGGGCCTGGTCACCCGCGACAAGGATCTGAAGATCGTTCCGGCGCTGGCGGAAAGCTGGGAAACGCTGGACCCGACCCACTGGCGTTTTCATCTCCGCAAGAACGTCAAATTCCACAACGGAGATCCCTTTACCGCCGATGACGTGCTCTTTTCCGCCGACCGCGTGCGTGCCAAGGGATCGAATTTCACCAGCAACGTTCCGGCCGACGCGAAGTTCGTCAAGGTCGACGACAATACGGTCGACGTGATGCTCGGCTCGCCTAATCCCATTCTGATCGCGCAGTGGGACGGCTGGTACATCATGGACAAGAAGTGGTGCGAGGAAAACAACTCGGTGGCACCGACGCCGGCCTCGGCGACCACGCCGAGCTTTGCCTCGCTGCACGAAAACGGCACCGGCCCGTTCTACATCGAGAGCCATCAGCCGGGTGTCAAGACCGTGTTCAAGTCCTACGCGAGCTGGTGGGGCAAGCCCGAGCACAATCTGAAGGAAATCATCTTCACGCCGATCGCCTCCGATGCGACCCGCGTCGCCGCCCTGCTCTCCGGCGAAGTCGATGTCATCGAGCCGGTTCCGCTTCAGGACATCGCGCGGGTGAATGCGAGCGGCAACGCGACGGTCATGACCGGACCGGAACTGCGCACGATCTTCCTCGGCATGGACGAGTTCCGCGACGAATTGCTGTACTCCAACGTCAAGGGCAAGAACCCGTTCAAGGACATCCGCGTCCGCGAGGCGTTCTACAAGGCGGTCGACGTCGAGCTGATCAAGAACCGCGTGATGCGCGGACTGTCGACGCCGTCGGCGCTGATGATCGCGCCGCAGCTGTTCCCGCTCTCGAAGGATTTCACGCGGCCGAAATTCGATCCCGACGGCGCTAAAAAGCTCCTGACGGAAGCGGGCTACCCGGACGGCTTCGAAGTCACGATGGACTGCCCGAACGACCGTTACGTCAACGACGCCGCGATCTGCCAGGCGGTGGTCGGCATGCTCGCGCGCATCGGCGTCAAGATCAACCTGCTGGCGCAGCCGAAACAGCAGTATTTCGCCAAGGTGCTGAAGCCCGGCGGCTACCAGACCTCGTTCTTCCTGCTGGGCTGGACCCCGGCCTCGTCCGATTCGCACAACGTGCTGCACGACATCATGGGCTGCCGCAACGATCCCAAGGACCCCACGCGCGGCGAAGCCAATCTCGGCGGCTACTGCAACAAGGATCTGGATGCGCTTACCGACAAGGTGCTGCTCGAAGTCGATCCGGCCAAGCGCGATCAGCTGATCAAGCAGGCGTTCGAAATCGGCATCAAGGACTACAGCTATATCCCGCTGCATCAGCAGGCGCTGGCATGGGGCGTATCGAAAAAGGTGAAATTGACCCAGCGTGCGGACAATCAGGTCCTCTTGTACTGGGCGACCAAACAGGAGTAGCACGCTTCGATGCACAGGTCCCGGTGGCTCCGCGCTTCCGGGACCTTTCATTTGGGGCTCGCGATGAGGCGTAGCCTGCCTTGAGAGAGAAGTGAAAGGATCACATGCTCGCTTTCACTCTGCGCCGGGCGATCCAGGCCATCGGCGTCATGATCGCGGTCGGGATCATCTCGTTCTCGATGTTCCGTTTCGCCGGCGATCCCGTCAACCAGATGGTCGCCATCGACACCTCGGCCGCCGAGCGCGCCGAGATCCACAAATCCCTCGGGCTCGACGATCCCGTGCCGGTGCAGTTCGCGCGTTATCTGGCAAACGCGGCGCAATTCAAGTTCGGGGTGTCGTACCAGTTCCGCCAGCCGGTCGCGAACCTGCTGAAGGAGCGGATGCCGGCGACACTGGAACTTGCGGTCTGCGCCACCATCCTGGCGATGGTGTTCGGGATCCTGATGGGCGTCTATTCGGCGCTGCGGCGCGACTCGGTCTTGGCGAAAGTATTCCAGGCGATTTCGCTGATCGGAATCTCGCTGCCGACCTTCCTGATCGGCATCCTCCTGATCTATCTGTTCGCCGTGGTACTGGGCTGGCTGCCGTCATTTGGCCGCGGCGAAGTGGTGCACATCGGCTGGTGGACCACCGGGCTCCTCACCATCTCCGGTCTCAAGGCGCTGATCATGCCCTCGATCACGCTCGGCCTGTTCCAGATGACGTTGATCATGCGGCTGGTGCGCGCCGAGATGCTGGAAGTGCTGCGCACCGACTACATCCGCTTTGCGCGCGCGCGCGGACTGACGACGCGCGCCGTCCACTTCGGCCACGCGCTCAAGAATACCCTGGTGCCCGTCATCACCGTGGCGGGCCTGCAGTTTGGCTCGGTTATTGCATTCGCGATCATTACCGAAACCGTGTTCCAGTGGCCCGGAATGGGACTATTATTCGTGCAAGCCGTGCAAACCGTCGATATTCCGATCATGGCCGCGTACCTGATGATGGTGTCGCTGATCTTCGTCACCATCAATCTGGTGGTCGATATTCTCTACACCATCGTTGATCCGCGGCTGCGTTCGACCATCAGCCGCCCGGCCTGAACCGAGTTTTCTCGCATGTCCGACGCCGTCGTCCCGCACAAATCCGGTACCACCGCGCCGCGCATGCGTTTCTCGCCCCGGCGGTTATTCGGGCGCGCCGTCGAGAGCGATTTGTTCTATTCGTTCCGTCGCTCCAGGATCACCATGATCGCGGCGGCCGTGACGGCCCTGTTTTTCCTGCTCGCGATTTTCGCACCGCTGTTTGTCGTACAGAATCCGTTCGATCCGGCACAGCTTCAGTTGATGAATTCGCGGATCGCGCCGCTATGGACTGCCGACGGCCAAAGCCCGTTCCTGCTCGGCACCGACGAGCAGGGCCGCGACGTGTTTTCCGCGATCCTCTACGGCTTGCGAATTTCGCTCGTGGTCGGCGTTCTCGGCGTGCTGCTCTCCGGTGCGCTCGGCATCGCGCTTGGCCTGATCGCGGGTTATTTCGGCGGCGCCGTCGATGGCCTGATCATGCGTATTGCCGACGTCCAGCTGAGCTTCCCCGCCATCCTGATCGCACTCCTGGTCAACGGCGTCGCCAAGTCGGTGTTCGGCAACCGGCTCGATGCCATGAGTACGCTGGCGGTGCTGGTGGTCGCGATCGGCCTGAGTTTCTGGGTCCAGTATGCGCGCACCGTGCGTGGCTCGGTGATGGTGGAGAAGAACAAGGACTATGTGGCGGCGGCACAGCTGATCGGCCTTCCCGCGCCGGTGATCATGCTGCGTCACGTGCTGCCCAACGCGATGGGACCGATCCTGGTGATCGCAACCATCAACCTCGCGCTGGCCATCATCACCGAGGCGACGCTGTCGTTTCTGGGCGCCGGCATGCCCGACACCATGCCCTCGCTCGGTACCCTGATCCGGATCGGCAACAATTATCTGTTTTCCGGCGAATGGTGGATCGTCGCCTTCCCCGGATTTGCGCTGGCGGCGCTGATCCTTTCGATCAATCTGCTCGGCGACTGGCTGCGCGACGCGCTCAACCCGAAACTGCGATGAGAAGCGCGCTCAACCCATGAAACTGATCGCATGACCGATCCTGTTCTATCCGTGCGCAACCTTCAGGTGGAGTTCGTCACCCGCCGCTCCACGTTGCGCGCGATCGACGGGATCTCGTTCGACATCGCCAGGGGCGAAGTGCTCGGCGTGGTCGGCGAATCCGGCGCCGGAAAATCCGTCACGGGGCTCGCGGTGATCGGCCTGATCGATCCGCCCGGGCGCATCAGTGGTGGCTCGATCTTTCTCTCGGGCCTGCGGATCGACGATCTGCCGCCGGAGGAAATGCGCCGGATCCGGGGAAAGCGGATCGGCATGATCTTTCAGGATCCGCTCACCAGCCTCAATCCGCTGTACCGGATCGGCGATCAGCTCATCGAGACCATCCGGACCCACACCAGCCTGACCGAGCAGGCCGCGCGCAAGCGCGCCATCGATCTGTTGGCCGAGGTCGGCATTCCCGCGCCGGAAAAGCGCATCGACGCCTACCCGCACGAATTCTCCGGTGGCATGCGCCAGCGCGTGGTGATCGCGCTCGCGATCTGCGCCGAGCCGGAACTGATCATCGCCGACGAGCCGACCACGGCGCTCGACGTCTCCGTGCAGGCCCAGATCATCTCGCTGATCAAGCGCCTCGGGCGCGACCACGGTACGGCGGTGATGCTGGTGACGCACGACATGGGCGTGATCGCCGAGACCTGCGACCGGGTCGCGGTGATGTATTCCGGCCGCATCGCCGAAATCGGCCCGGTGCGCGAGGTCGTGCAGAACCCGCTGCACCCCTATGCCAAGGGCCTGATGGGCGCGATCCCGACGCTATCGGGCGATGCCGCGCGGCTGGTCCAGATTCCCGGCTCGATGCCGCGGCTTTCCGCGATCCCGCCGGGCTGCGCCTTCAACCCACGCTGCGCCTTCGCTTTCGATCGCTGCCGGGTCGAACGGCCGGAGCCGATCAGGCAGGGCCAGCAGGCGGTCGCCTGCCATCTGTTCGATGCGGCCGCCAGGGACAATGCAGCATGACGGCGGCGCCCTTCATCGAGGTGAAGAATCTGCGTCGCGTCTTCGACGTCTCGAAGCCGTGGCTGAACCGGGTGCTCGAAGGCGGTCATCTGGAATTTCTCAAAGCCGTCGACGGCGTGACCTTCGACATCGCCAAAGGCGAAACCTTCGCCCTCGTCGGCGAATCCGGTTCGGGCAAGACCACAGTGGCCCGCATGGTGGTCGGGCTGCTGCCGCCGACCTCAGGCGAAGTCATCATCGACGGCGTCTCGATGAGCGCTGTCAAACAAATGCAGGCGCGCCGGCTGTTGCGCCGCCGTATCCAGATGATCTTCCAGGACCCCTATGCGAGCCTCAACCCGCGGCTTCGGGTCGACGCCATCGTCGCCGAACCGATCCGCGCCTTCGACCTGATCCAGGGCGAGCGCGATATCCAGGCGCGGGTCGGAGAACTCCTCAATCTGGTCGGACTGCACGCCGACGACGGCTGGAAATATCCGCATGAATTCTCCGGTGGGCAGCGGCAGCGCATCGCTATCGCGCGGGCACTGGCCTCCGAAGCCGAGTTCATCGTCTGCGACGAGCCGACATCCGCGCTCGACGTTTCCGTGCAGGCGCAAATCCTCAATCTGATGCGCGACCTGCAGGACAAGTTCGGCCTCACCTATCTCTTCATCAGCCACAACCTCGCCGTGGTCCGCCACATGGCGAGCCGCATCGGCGTGATGTATCTCGGCCGCATCGTCGAGATCGCGGAGGGCCGCGAACTCTTCAGCAATCCGCGGATGCCCTACACCAGAATGTTGCTCGGCGCGGTGCCGGATCTCGCGATGTCCGGCCGCCAGCGGATTCCGGTCAAGGGCGAGATTCCCAACCCGATCGACCCGCCGCCAGGCTGTGCGTTCAACCCGCGTTGCCCGCTGGCGTTCGATCTCTGCCGCCGGCAGGCCCCCGAATTGATCGACGGCGTCGCCTGCCATGCGGTCAACCATCCCGCCGGCGCCGAAGTCCCGGCATGATCACGGGGATGGGAGCGCGGCCCGCGCGTGGTGCCGGGTTGGCAGGCCGCCTCGGCTGTGGTCAAGTGCGCCCGCCCGGCGGCAGCAGCGCAACCTTGGATTCCCATGAGCAACATCAACCCCGATCCATTCACGACCAGGCCTGAAATCGAAGGCACTTTCGGGGTCGTCACCTCGACCCACTGGATCGCCACCGCGGTCGGGATGGCCACCCTGGAGAAGGGCGGCAATGCCTTCGACGCCGGCGTCGCCACCGCATTCACGCTGCAGGTGGTCGAGCCGCATCTGAACGGTCCGGGCGGCGACGTGCCGATCATCGTGCACGACGTCAAGCGCGGCCGCACCGAAGTGATCTGCGGCCAGGGCCCCGCGCCGGCCGGGGCAACCATCGCGCATTATCGCAGCGAAGGCCTGGAGATGGTTCCCGGCACCGGACTGTTGGCGGCCTGCGTTCCCGGTACTTTCGAATCCTGGATGCTGCTGCTACGCGACTACGGCACTTTGCGGCTGCGCGACGTGCTGGAACCCGCGATCGCCTATGCCCGCGACGGCTACCCGCTGGTGGAGCGCGCCTCGGCGACGATTGCGACCGTCGAGCAATTGTTCCGGAAGCACTGGACCACTTCTGCCGCGGTCTATCTGCCCAACAATGAAGTGCCAATGCCCGGCACGCTCTTCACCAACAAGACGCTGTCGGAAACCTACGCGCGCATCCTCATGGAAGCCGAAACCGCGGGTTCCGATCGCATCGCGCAGATCGAGCACGCGCGCAAGGCCTGGTCGCATGGCTTTGTCGCCGAAGCGATCGACGAATTCTGCCGTACGCGGGCGGTCATGGACGTCTCCGGCTCGCCGCATCGCGGCGTGCTGCGCGCCGACGACATGGCGCGCTGGCAGCCATCCGTCGAAGCGCCCCTGACCTACGACTATGGCCGCTACACCGTCTGCAAGGCCGGCGTCTGGAGCCAGGGCCCGGTCATGCTGCAGCAGCTCGCGCTGCTGAAGGGATTTGAGCTCGACGGGCTCGATCCCACCGGTCCCGAGTTCATCCATCTGCAGGTCGAATGCGCCAAGCTCGCTTATGCCGACCGCGAGAAATTCTATGGTGACCCGAACTTCACCGAAATTCCGATCGCGACGCTGTTGTCCGATGCCTACAATGACGAGCGGCGCAAGCTGATCTCCGACAAGGCCTCGCTCGATTTCGTCCCCGGCTCGGTCGAGGGCTTTGGCGCGGTGGTGAAACTGCGCCGCCAGGAAGGTCATCGCGAGGCGGTCGGCGCCATGGGCGCCGGCGAACCCACGGTCGGCCGCTTCGGCGAGGTGCGCGGCGACACCGTGCATTTCGACATCATCGACCAGGCCGGCAACATGGTTTCGGCGACGCCGTCGGGCGGCTGGCTGCAATCTTCGCCCGTGATTCCGAAGCTCGGCTTCTGCCTCGGCAGCCGCGCCCAGATGTTCTGGCTGGAGGAAAATCACCCGGCGGCGCTGGCGCCGGGCAAGCGGCCGCGCACCACGCTCTCACCGACCATGGCGCTGCGCGACGGCGAGCCGTATCTCTCATGGGGCTCGCCAGGCGGCGACCAGCAGGATCAATGGATCACGCAATTCTTCCTGCGGCACGTTCATGCCGGGATGAACCTGCAGGAAGCGATCGACGCGCCGGCCTGGCATTCCGAACACTTCCCGATCTCGTTCTGGCCGCGCACCGCACGCCCCGGCGTGCTCGTGGTCGAAAACCGCGTGCCGAAGGCGACCGTCGATAACCTCAAAGACCGCGGGCATATCGTGGAAACCGGCCCCGACTGGTCGGAAGGCCGCCTCACCGCCGCCTCGAAAATCGGACGCCGCCGCCGCGCCGCTGCCAATCCCCGGGGCATGCAGGGCTACGCGGCCGGACGATAGAGCATGATCCGGAAAAGTGGGAACCGGTTTTCCGAAAAGATCATGCTTAAGCTGAAAGGGTTGAGATGACCTGGTCGATCATCGCCCGAGACAATGCCACCGGCCAGTTCGGCATCGCCGTCGCCACGAAATTCTTCGCCGTCGGCGCCCGCGTGCCGTTTATCGCCTCTGGCTTCGGCGCGGTAGCGACGCAGGCGCTGGTCAATCCCTATTACGGCATCGACGGCGTAAGGCTGCTGCGCGAGGGACGAGAGCCCCGAGACATCGTCGACATGCTCATCGCAGCCGACGCCGGGCGCGAGACCCGGCAGCTTCACGTCATGGACGCCTCCGGCCGCATCGCTTCCCATACGGGCCGCGACTGCGTCGACTGGTGCGGGCATATCGAGGGCAACGGATTTTCCATTGCCGGCAACATGCTGGCGGGCGCGCGGGTATTGGACGATACCGCGAAAGCCTTTGTCGCGAATGAAGGGCTGCCGTTTCCGCAACGCATGCTCGCTGCGATGCGAGCGGGCGAAGCCGCGGGCGGCGACAAACGCGGCAAGCAATCGGCGGCGCTATTGATCTACGGCGAGGAGGAATGGTCCGACCTCGACCTGCGTGTCGACGACCACGCCGATCCATTGGCCGAGTTGGAACGTCTCGAAGCTGTCAGCCGCGCGCACTGGGCGCATTTCCGAAAGGTCCTGCCCACGCGTAAGAATCCAGCCGGCATTACCGACCGCAAGACCATCGACGCCACGATCGAAGCCGCCATTGCGGGCCGGAAATGACCGACGCCCCGCTGATCGACATCAGGGGTTTGCGGGTGCTGTTCCATGGCGACGGCGGCCGCATCACGCATGCGGTCGACAGCGTCGACCTCAGCGTCGCCAACGGCGCGACGCTGGGGCTGGTCGGCGAATCCGGCTGCGGCAAGAGCGTGACGTCGCTCGCCATCATGGGCCTGTTGTCGAAACATGCCGCCGAAGTTTCCGGTTCGATCCGTTTCGACGGTTTTGATCTGCTCGAGGTGCCCGACCAGACCTTGCGAGATTTGCGCGGCAACCGGCTGGCGATGATCTTTCAGGAGCCGATGACCTCGCTCAACCCGAGTTTTACCATCGGCGATCAGATCATCGAGACCATCATGCGCCATCGCGGCGGTTCGCGGCGCGCCGCGCGCGAGCGCGCGATCGAGCTGTTGCGCCGCGTCCACATCCCCTCGCCCGAAAAACGCATCGACGAATATCCGCACAAGCTGTCGGGCGGCATGCGCCAGCGCGTCATGATCGCGATGGCGCTGGCCTGCGACCCCCGACTCCTGATCGCGGACGAGCCGACCACGGCGCTCGACGTCACCCTGCAGGCGCAGATCCTCGACCTGATGCGCGAGCTGAAGGCCGCGAGCGGAGCGGCGATCATCCTGATCACCCACGATCTCGGCGTGGTCGCCGAAGTCTGCGACGAGGTCGCGGTGATGTATGCCGGCGAGATCGTCGAGCGCGCGGGCGTCGATGAATTGTTCGCCACGCCCCAGCATCCCTATACCGTCGGCCTGCTCGGCTCGATCCCACGGCTCGGTCGCCGCGCTTCGCACCTTGCGACCATCGAGGGCATGGTCCCCAATATGACAAAACCGCCGGCTGGCTGCCGCTTCGCCGCGCGCTGTCCGTTCGTCAGTGAGCCCTGCCTCGCCGCGCCGCCGCCGTTTGCGGCGGTCAGCGCCGGTCACTGGTCGCGCTGCATCAAGGCGCCGCTGGAGAGGCTGGTGTCATGACCGCCCTCCTCGAGGTCGAAGGCCTGGTGAAGCATTTCGTCGCCGAGCGTTCGGTGTTCGGGCGGCCGACCGCCTTCGTCAAGGCGGTCGATGGCGTCAGCTTCAGCGTCGGGGCCGGCAAGACGCTGGCGCTGGTCGGCGAGTCCGGCTGCGGCAAATCCACCGTGAGCCGGATGGTGCTGCGGCTGATCGAACCGGATGCCGGCCGGATTCGCTTCGAGGGCCGCGACCTGCTCGCGCTCGACTCCAATCAATTGCGCGCCTTCCGGCGCGACGCGCAGATCATCTTTCAGGACCCCTACGCCTCGCTGAACCCGCGCATGACGGTCAACCAGATCCTGACTGAACCCCTTGGCCTGCATGACCTCGTGCCGCCCTCGGGCCGCCGCGAGCGGGTCGAGGAATTGCTGCGCCTGGTCGGGCTCGAGCCGCGCTTTGCGCGCCGCTACCCTCATGAATTCTCCGGCGGCCAGCGCCAGCGCATCGCGATCGCGCGGGCGCTCGCGGTCGAACCAAAACTCATCATCTGCGACGAGCCGGTGTCGGCGCTGGATGTCTCGATCCGCTCGCAGATCCTGAACCTGCTGCGCGATCTGCAGGATCGGCTTGGGCTTGCCTACATTTTCGTCTCGCACGATCTCGCCGTGGTGAAGCACATCGCCGACCGCGTCGCCGTGATGAACCTCGGCGTCATCGTCGAGACTGCCGACGCACAGGCGTTGTTCGCCTCGCCGCGTCATCCCTATAGCCGCGCGCTGTTGTCGGCGATCCCGGTGCCTAAACCGCGGGCAAAGCGCAGCCACATTGTGCTGCAGGGCGAGATGCCAAGCGCGCTTAATCCGCCGGCCGGCTGCCGCTTTCATACCCGCTGCCCCCATGTGATCGAGCGCTGCCGTGCCGAGCCGCCGCAACTGCTTGGCGAAGGTGCCGGACATCTGACCGCCTGTCACCGCACGGCGGAACTGCCGCCGGCCGATGCCGTCGTCCCGGCCGACAGCCTGTCGCCGGCGCTGGAACGATTGGTGGCGGCTTTCGGCCGGACTCGGGAAGTAGCCGCATCCTCCGGGGTTGATATAGTCGGGGCAACACCGCCGGCCGCCGGGTGAATTTGCAAAACATGGAGACCAGTCCGATGAATATCCTGCGTTTGGTTTTTGCCGCGGCCGCGCTGCTGCTGTCGCTTCAGGCGGGTGCCCACGCCCAGACTACGTTGCGGATCGGCCTTGCCGAGGACCCGGACATCCTCGATCCCTCGCTGGCGCGCACCTATGTCGGCCGCATCGTATTCGCAGCGTTCTGCGACAAGCTGTTCGATATCGACGAAAAGCTCAACATCGTGCCGCAGCTCGCGCTGTCGCACGAGACGTCCGCCGACGGCAAGGAGGTCACGATCAAGCTGCGGCCCGGGGTCAAATTCCAGGACGGCGAGCCGTTCGATGCCGAGGCTGCCAAATTCTCGCTGGAGCGGCATCTGACCATGCAGGGCTCGTTCCGGAAACCTGAACTGGCGGCGCTCGACCATGTCGATGTCGTCGATCCCCTGACGATAAAACTCATATTGAAGGCGCCGTTCTCGCCGCTGATCGCGCAGCTCACCGATCGCGCCGGCATGATGGTCTCGCCCAAGGCCGCGAAAGAGGAAGGCGACAAGTTCGGGCTGCATCCGGTCTGCGCGGGACCCTACAAATTCGTCGAGCGCGTGCAGCAGGACCGTATCGTGTTCGAGAAATTCGCCGACTACTGGGACAAGGACAACATTCATATCGACCGCGTGGTGTTCCTGCCGATCGTCGACGCCACGGTGCGGCTTGCCAACCTGAAATCCGGCGGGCTCGATCTGATCGAGCGGCTGCTCGCGACCGACATCAAGACCGTTCAGGCGGACCCGAAACTGAAACTGTCGACCGCGATCGAGCTCGGCTATCAGGGCGTCACGCTGAACATCGGCAAGGACAAGGCCAAGGGGCCGCTCAGCCAGTCCGCCAAGGTGCGCCAGGCGCTCGACCTCTCCATCGATCGCGAGGCCATCAATCAGGTGGTGTTCAACGGCGAATTCAAGCCCGGCAACCAGTGGGTCAATCCCGATCATCCCTATTACCAGAAGGCTTTTCCGGTCCGCGGCCGCGACGTCGAGAAGGCCAAGGCGCTGTTGAAGGAAGCCGGCGTCACGCCGCCGGTCAGCGTCGATTTCATGGTGCCGAAGGGCGCGGAAACCGAGGCCGTGGCGCAGGTGATCCAGTCGATGGCGGCGGAAGCCGGCTTCGACATGAAGATCAGGGTCACGGAATTTGCGACATCGCTGAAGCAGGCCGAAGCCGGCGAATACCAGGCCTATATGCTGGCGTGGAGCGGACGCATCGACCCCGACGGCAATTCCTACGTCTTCCTGAAATCCAACGCGCCGCAGAACTACAGCGCCTGGTCCAACCCCGAGGCCGACAAGGCGCTCGACGACGCGCGACTGGTCACCGATCAGGCGAAGCGCAAGGCGATCTATGAGAAGCTGACGAAGGCTGCGCTCGACGAGGAGCCGATCCTCTACATCTATCACCGCAAGATCCTGATTGCGCATACCACGAGGCTCGAAGGCTACAAGCAGATGCCGGACGGGCTGGTGCGCGTGACCGGACTGACGCTGAAGTGAAGGCGCTGACCGTAAGATACCTCACCCCAGCCCTCCCCCCGCGAAGAGCGGGGAGAGGGAGAAGAAGCCCATGCTGAACTTCCTCGCCAGGCGCATCCTGCAGCTGATCCCGACGCTGTTCTTCGTGTCGATCCTGATCTTTTCGCTGCAGCATCTGTTGCCCGGCGATCCCGCTCTGGTCATGGCCGGCGAGGAACGCGACCCCGAGGTCATCGCCCATATCCGCGCGCAATACCGGCTCGATCAGCCGGCCCCGATCCAGTACATCTACTGGGTCAAGGGCGTGCTCTCCGGCGATTTCGGCGAGTCGCTGCGCATCAAGGTGCCGGTGCGCGAGCTAATCGCGCAGAAACTGCCGGTGACGATGCAGCTCGCAGCAATGGCGATCGTGATCGCGTTTTTGATCGGCATTCCCGCCGGCATCGTCTCGGCGGTGAAGAAGGGCACCGCATGGGACTATGGCGCCAATCTGTTTGCGCTGTGGGGCATCTCGACGCCGAATTTCTGGCTCGGCATCATGCTGATCTTCCTGTTCTCGATCGAGCTCGGCTGGCTGCCGGCGTCGGGCTACGTGCCCTTGACCGAAAACTGGCGCGCCAGCCTCGCCGCCACCATCATGCCCGCTTTCGTGCTCGGCAATGCGATTGCGGCGATCCTGATGCGGCACACAAGAAGCGCCATGCTGCAGGTGCTGGACAGCGACTATGTCCGCACCGCCCGGGCCAAGGGCCTTTCCGAACGCTCGGTCATTCTCAAGCACGCCATGCGCAACGCGCTGACGCCGATCATCACGCTCGGCGCGCTCGAACTCGGCACGCTGCTGTCGGGCGCGGTGCTGACCGAGCAGATCTTTTCGATTCCGGGTTTCGGCAAGCTGATCGTCGACGCCGTCTTCAACCGCGATTATGCGGTCGTGCAAGGCGTCGTGCTGGTGACGGCGACGATCTACATCACGCTGAACCTGATCGCCGATATCGCCTATATCCTCGTGAACCCGCGGCTGAGGGCGTGACGCACATGACCGATGCCGCTCTCGCCGCGATCCCGATTGCCGCCTCCGACGAACTGGAGAGCCCGGCACGGCGGGCGTTGCGCCGCCTGCTGGCGCGCAAGGGCGCGGTGGCGGGGCTGGTCGTGATCGCGACCTTCATCGTGCTGGCGCTGTTTGCCCCGCTGATCTCGCCCTATGATCCGATCGCGACCAGCTGGACGGCGGTGCGCAAGCCGCCGTCGGCGCTGCACTGGTTCGGCACCGACGACCTCGGCCGCGACATCTTTGGGCGCGTGATCTATGGCGCGCGCGCTTCCCTGATGGCTGGCGCGATCTCGGTCGGGATCGCGCTTGGCATCGGCGTCCCCTTCGGGTTGCTGTCGGGCTATCGCGGCGGCTTCGTCGATGCCCTGATCAGCCGGATCACCGATGCCATGCTGGCCTGCCCGTTCCTGATCCTCGCCATCGCGCTGGCGGCGTTCCTCGGTCCAAGCCTCGGCAACGCCATGATCGCGATCGGCATCTCGACGACGCCGATCTTCGTGCGGCTGACGCGGGGCCAGGTGATGAGCGTCAAGGTCGAGGATTATGTCGAGGCCGCGCGCGCCATGGGCAATCCGCGCTGGCGCATCGCGCTGTTTCACATCCTGCCGAACATCATGCCGGCGCTCCTGGTACAGGCGACGCTTTCCATTGCGGCCGCGATCATCGCCGAAGCCGCGCTGTCGTTCCTGGGGTTAGGCCAGCAGCCGCCCGCTCCGTCCTGGGGCAGCATGCTCAACGCCGCGCAGCGCTTCCTGACCAACGCTCCCTGGATGGCGCTGTGGCCGGGCCTGGCGATCTTCCTGGTGGTGCTGTCGTTCAACCTGGTCGGCGACGGCCTGCGCGACGCGCTCGATCCAAGGGAGCGGTGATGGTGCTTCCGTCATTGCGAGCGAAGCGAAGCAATCCATAGGCAAAAAGCAAGAAAGCTGGATTGCTTCGCTTCGCTCGCAATGACAATGGGGAGGGCTCTTCTTTGTCCAGGCGGAAAAGCTCATTGACCAGCCTGATATATTCATCTCTCCGGTGGGTGTTGTTCTTGAGGAATTGAATTGGGTCGTGAAGTATCTTTTGCAACATGGCTT